>NZ_JBSGCB010000051.1:0-66647 GCF_053601595.1 Nocardia sp. NPDC004711
CACCCGATCCTTCGGACAAGCCACATCCCGGACCCACCAACCAGGCTAACCCCACACCCACATCCCGGTCTTGACATAAAGGGGAGCCATGAGCGGATGTCTCTGGGCCGCCGTCGATCTCGCCGCCGGCGGTACCGCGCTGGCCGGTTCGGTCAGCGCGGTATGCCGCTACTTAAGACTGGTGTCAGGGCCGGGTCCCGGCCAGAATAGTGCGTTCATCAGATTGCGCGGGGCATCGCTCAATAGCCCAGTAAGTTCGAGCGGACTCGCCGCAAGCGCGCGATCCGCCGACACTGCGTGGTGGTCGGTTATCGGGTATGGAGCCCGTCGAGCACGAGTGTGATCAGCTGGTTCGCGGAGCCGCGTGGTTGAGCGCGGCGGACCGCTGTCGCGGTTCCGATGAGCAGATCGAGCACGTCGGTGCCGTCGACGTCCGCTCTTACCGTCCCTGCCTTTTTCGCCTGTGCGAGAACGTCTTCGAACGATCGATTGAACTCGTCATATAACTGGTCGGGTATCGCGAGTGCGGATCTGGTGCCGTGGTCGAGGGCTTCGCACAGCGCCTGGTTGTGCGCGATCTCGCCGACCAGGTAGGCGAAATAGCCATCGAATGCCCCGCCTGCCGCGGTGTCGTCGGCGGCCAGTGTGCGTGCTCGTTCGGTGAACTCCTGGACACGGCCGACCACGATCGATTCGAACAATGCGGTGCGAGTGGGGAAATGCCGGTACACGGTGCCGACACCAACCCCGGCGCGGCGCGCGATCTCGTCGAAAGAGACGGAGCCGCCCTCGGCCGCCAGTATCTCGCGGGCGACGGCCAATACCTGGTCACGGTTGCGGCGAGCGTCCGCGCGTAACGGTTTGCTGGTCGGTTCGGCCTGGCCACTCATCGGTCGATGGTAACTCCGATCTTGCGAAGCGGAGAACTCTCTCCGTATGCTCCCTAACCGGAGATATTTCTCCGGTTTTATGACTTCGATTTGGGGAGGACAGCGATGGACCAGGTTGTATTCGTCACTGGCGCGACCGGACAGCAGGGAGGCGCGGTCGCGTCCCGGCTGCTCGCCGACGGCTGGCGAGTGCGCGCGTTGACTCGCCGTCCCGACAGCAGCGAAGCTCGACGTTTGGCCGATGCAGGCGTGGAGGTCGTGGCGGGCTCGTTGGAGGATCTCGCAACGATTGATCGCTGCGTCGAGGGCACCTACGGCGTATACAGCGTGCACCCCGGACCGCTGTCTCCGGAGCAGGACGAGGTTAAGGCAGGCAGGGCGATCACCGATGCGGCCGTGAAACATGGAGTGCGGCATTTGGTTTACAGCTCGGGTCTGGGTGCCGATCGCGGTGGCCAGTCGGCCAAATGGGAGATCGAACAGTACATCGCCGCGTCAGGTATCTCGGCCACAGTGTTGCGACCGAGTTCGTTCATGGAGAACCTGATCACGCAGTCGGCCACCGTCGGGATTCGCGACGGTGCGCTGCGGACCGCTGCGGCTCCCCATGTACGCCAGCAGTTCATCGCGCTCGATGACATCGGCGCTTTCACCGCACTGGCGTTGCGGAACCCGGACAACTATCAAGGCCGGACGCTGGAGCTGGTCGGTGACGTCTTGACGCCTCCCGAGGTCGCCGCACATGTCAGTGCCGTGGTCGGCAGGGAAGTTCCCTATATCCAACGCTCGATCGAGGAACTACGCAGTATCAACGAAGGGTTCGCCCACGCCTACGAGTTGTTCAACAGTGGGGACGGCAGCGTTCCCTATGTCGACATCGATGAACTGCGTTCGCTGCACCCAGGATTGCTGACTATGCGGAACTGGCTGCAACGCCGGGGAGCGGAACTGATCCAACCACTGGTCGATCCGCGACCCTGACCGCAGCCCGAAATGACCTCATCGGGTTGATCTTCCGCTGTCAGGCGATGGCCGAAGGCTCTAACATGCGCGCACAACGCTGTGGGAACAACGGATAGCGATCGAATGCACTGAACTCGGCATGAGCGCGGACGGCCGGCGGCTGTATGGCGCTCTGCCCGTTGATCTTCGAGACGCTGCCGGCCGGTTCGAACCGCGCGGGCTGCGACAGCACAGGGCGCGTTAGCCGTACGAACGGCTCACGAAACCGTCAGGGCGGACCAGCACCGTGCCGTACGGCCAGCCGTCTACGAGGTGCACCGGAACGTCGGCCTCCACGTCGGGATCGGCCGTGAGTACGCACCACTGCGATCCGACGAGATCCAGTGTGGACACCCCGTCGGCCACCCACATATGCGGCAGACGGGATCCCGGCGACCCGTCGAGGTCGAGGGCGACATCCTCGGTGGAGGGGAGCTCCGCGCCGCCGTAGCGATAGCCCATGTGCACCACTGGTGCGTTGATCGCCCCCGCTGCCTTGCGCGCCTCTGCCATGTCCTTTCCCCAGTGCAGGGACGGATCGTTGAACCGCAGGCGCGCCTGCTCCATCGTCATGAGGGCCACCGGATGGCGTTCCGCGTGATACGTCTCCAGCAGCTCGGGTCCGGCGTCACCGCGCAGTACATGCGCGAGCTTCCACGCCAGATTGTGCGCGTCTGCGATCCCGGCGTTCAACCCGAACGCGCCCAGTGGGGGGATCGCGTGCGCTGCGTCGCCCACCAGGAAGACCCGCCCGACGGAAAGCCGATCGGCCACCTGGCCGCGCCCCCGGAACCTCAGCACGCTGCGGATCTCCACCTCGATCGACGGGTCGCCGAGCGCGGTGCGAATGAGGTCGGGAGTCGGCTCGGTGTCGAGGCGGGTGAGGAACACCCACTCGCGTACGCCGTCGACGGTCACCAGCAGGCCGGTCGCGTCCGGATGCTCGATATTGCACATTGCGAACGGCTTACGCGGACGCAGATCAGCATCGAACAGGACACTCGTCGTCTCCTGACCGAGCACACCGGGACCGGTGAGGCCGATGCCGAGGACCTCCCGAACCCGGCTGCGCACACCGTCGGCGGCCACCAGATAGCGCGCCCGCACAACACGCCCGTCGGACAGGGTCGCCGTGACGCCGCCGGAATCCTGCTCGAACGAGTCGAGCGCCACGCCGAACTCCACGTCGCCCGCCCTGGTGATCAGTACGCGGTCGAGCCGGTTCTGTGCGCAGGTGCCGCGGATCCGGGCCGGCGTGTAGGTGAGCTCGGCCGCGGTTTTCGCCTTCCACTCAGCGCTTTCGGTGAAGTCGGCCTCGGAGAGCGTGTGCCCTCTGATCTTCCCGGCCCGCAAGTCGACCGCAGCCTCGTTGACCGCGTGATCCAGGCCGACTTCGCGCAGGATCTCCACCGACCGCGACCCGATGCCGGTGGCCCTGGGGTGGGGCGACAGCTCCGGCTTCTCCTCGACGACGAGGGGCTTGACGCCGTGGTGGCGCAACAGCACCGCGAGCATCAGCCCGACGGATCCGCCGCCGACGATCAAAACATCAGTGGGCACAGTGTTCCCGTTCATGGGAACACTGTATCCACGTCTGTAGACTCCTGTCCATGTCGCTTATCTGGGAACGTGAGCCGTACCGGTCGAAAAGGCAGGCCCTGAGCGTCGAGCGCATCGTGGACGCGTCCGTCGCCATCGCCGACGCCGAGGGGCTCGACGCGCTGTCGATGCGCCGCGTCGCCACCGAGCTGTCGACCGGCACGACCTCGCTCTACCGCTACGTGGACAGCCGCGACGACCTGCTCGACCTCATGGCCGATGCGGTACAGGGCGACCACGTGCCGCTGACGGGAGACTGGCGCGCCGACCTCGAGGCGTACGCCCACCATGAGCGCGAGCTTTGGCTACGGCACCCGTGGCTCGCCCCGCTTCTGGCCACCCGGCCATCGCTCGGCCCCAACTGGCTGCACGGCCTGGAACACGCCCTCACCGCAGCCGCCCCACTGACCTCCGACATCGCCGACGCGGCCTCGGCCGTCGGGCTGATCAGGGACTACGTGCGCGGCGCGGTCATACGCGAGCTCGCCGAGAAAGAAACCCAGCGGCGCACCGGTCAGACCGAGGATGAGTGGCGCGCCGCCGTCGCCCCCTACATGCGCAAGATCATCGAAAGCGGCGCATATCCCCGGGTTTCGCGCATGACCGAATCCGCCGATCTGAGCCCGGCCGAACAGTTCTCGTACGGTTTGCGCCGCATCCTCACCGGGATCGCTGACTCTCAGCAGACGGCCGAGTGATCACGAATGCACCGAGGCCGATCCCGCCCGAACGGGGAACCACACCTACGCGACACACTGCATTCGCCATGAGCGCGCACTGGCCGGCGGTCGTACGACGCTCTGCCCGTTGATTTTCCGATGCACCGCGCTGACGGGTTCGGTCAGTGCGGTATGCAGGCACGACCGGACGTTTGCTCACGCCTTGGGTGAGCAAACGGTCGCGCCGGTTTTATCTACTCCGCAATCTCGGTTCGTTCGAACCACTCGTACACAGGCAGCCGCCCCTCGGCGGTCTCGGCGAACCTTGGGGTGCTTTTGTAATGTTCGTAGCCGGCACGACGCTCGATCTTCACCTCGAAACCGGGCGGCGTGATCGGGACGATTCGCGTGGGCATGTCATCTGGTCCGCCTTCGATGAAACACTTCGCCGACATCATGCGCTCCTTTCGTTGATTGACCAGCTCAGCGGCATTCTATCGATCAGTTAACGGCAAAAGTGGGGCAACGGAACAGGCGCCGTCGATCGCCGACCCCGACGCGGTCAGGCTGCCCGCAACCCCGGTCGACGAGGACCGGGACCGCGATGAGCCCCAGCGGAACCAGCAGGCCGGCGATCTGCCAGCGTTCGGTGACCGGCTTGCCGGGCGACAGCGTCCGCTCGGCCAGAACGGGCATGTGCAGCTTGCTGATTCGAGCGCGATCCCGGGGTAGCGATCTGAAGTCTAGCAACGCTAGACAAGTCGCTGACGTAGATGTTACCGTTGCTCCAGTTTCTAGCTATGCTAGACATCAGGAAGGGGAAGCCGAAATGCTCATGATCACCCGTTCATTGCCATTGCCGGACTGTGCGCCGCGCTGATTCTGTTCTGATCTCAGAGCAGGTAGCCCATCCCCGCGATGTCGCGGTCCCGATGAACCGCCGTCGCAAGACGCGCGGGACGGGCAGGCGACAGCTTGCGGTTCCCGCACCCGACAACTTCCGGCTGATCGCCGCGGCACACCTGATATCGAATTCACCGAGGAGTAATGACATGACCTTCACCATCAACGAACAGCAGTTCCTCGCGGAGGCCGGGATCGGTCGGCTGGCGACGGTGTCGCCCGACGGCGTTGTGCAGAACAACCCGACCAGCTATCGGGTGAACGCCGACGGCACGATCGACATCGGGGGCATGCGGATGCGTGCCAGTCGAAAGTTTCGCAATGTCGAGGCGGGCAGCCGGGTGTCGTTCGTCATCGACCAACAGGTTTCCTTGGACCCATACGTGATTCGCGGCATCGAGGTACGCGGCACGGCCGAGGCGCTCGATGACGAGGAGCCGCCGTTCCAGCCCCAGGAACGCGCGGTCATCCGCATTCACCCCGAACGGATCATCTCCTGGGGCATCGACGGCGGATCCTTCGACTTCATCAGTCGCCGCGCCGAGTAGGACATCACACAAGACAGATCAAGAACGCTCCGACGTTGACGGCGGGCGGAAGGATCCAGGGTAAGCAGGGTAGAGCGGAATAGCCGGCCATGGCTTCGGACCGTTGCTCCGCTACGGGGGCAGGTGCCGGTTCGGCTGTGGCCACGCCCGCACCGGCAGTGATGATGGATGCAATCGCTAGGGCTGTTGTCAGTGCACTCGATTTCTTGGTCATGGCAACCTCCGCTGTACTGGTACCGGACGACCTCGCCGAGTGCACTCGATTGCGCTCGGACCGCTGGACAAGTCGACCCGGCGGGGGCGGAATGCTCGAACACCAATTAACCCGCTCAGGAGGGGTCCTCCGCAAGGGGCTCCGTTCGGGCATCGGACTTGCTGGTGAAGAAACCCCCGCTTCCGCCGTCCGCTCGACCCCGGACACGCTGTGCCCCAACCACTTGCCGGTTAACGCGTCTTCGAAGCCCGCCGATCTTGACTCGACAGCGGCGCGCGCACCCCACCCCGGGATGCGCGCGCCAGTTCGATCAACGCAAGGAACAACATGCGCAAGACTCTGTTCGCCCTGTCCGGCCTCGCCTTCGCCACCGCCGCCGCGGTGCTGCCCGCGGCCCCGGCCCAGGCTGCCTCCGGCTCGTGGGGCGCGATCGCGGTGTCCGACTACGGCGACCTGGGCTGGTCCTGGAACTACGACACCGAGGACTCGGCGAGCCAGGCCGCCATCGACAAGTGCGCCAAGGCGAGCTGCTCGACCGTCACCACCTTCACCGGCTGCGGCGCGGTGGCCTTCTCGGATTCGATGAACAAGTACACCGGCGGCTACGGCGCGACGCCGGCCGACGCCGAGAACTCCGCCAAGTGGTACTCCGACTCCTACCTGGTGCGCACGGCCATCTGCAACGACTGACCCACCGGGGCCGGACGACCGCCCTGACATGGTCGGCCGACCCTGGAGTCCTCGCGCTGGAGCCCCTTTCAGGAGCTTCAGCGTTCGGCGGCTTCGACCGCCTTGCGCACCGTCTCCGCATCGGCGGGGGCCGCCTCGTTCTCCCAGAACGGCGCGGCGACGGCGTAGGGCGTGCCGTAGACGGGGGTTTCGGGTTGCGTGCGCCAGCTGTCGGCGAGCGAGCCGATATCGACGGTGTCGTAGCCGAGCCTGCTGATCAGTTCCGCCGCAGCGGTTTTCGCCGCGGTATCGTCACCGGCGATGGGCAGCGCGGTGCGATCTGCCGCCCCGGCGGGGCGGGCCAGCACGGCCAGATGCTTGAACAGGATGTTGTTGAACGCCTTCACGACCCGTGAGCGCGGCAGATGCCGTTGCAGCAGTTCGGAACTGGTGGCCACACCCGCGTCCAGGTCGGCGAATTCGCCGTCGCGGCCGGGATAGTAGTTATTGGTGTCGATGACCACCTTGCCGACCAGCGGATCGGCCGGTACCTGCTGATATGCCTTGAGCGGTACCGTCACCACCACGATGTCTCCCGCGGCGGCCGCCTCGGCCGGGGTCGCGGCACGGGCCCGCTCCCCCAGTTCGGCCACCAGCTCCGCCAGGCTCTCCGGCCCTCGTGAATTGCTCAGCACCACATCGATTCCCGCGGCCACGGCCAGCCGGGCCAGGGTGCCGCCGATATTTCCGCTTCCGATCAATCCGAGCGTCGTCATGCCCGCTGGTAACGCGGTCGCGGCGGGCAATGTTCCCGCGAGATCCGCCGGCGGTCACCCGGTGGGCGGGTCCCCAGGTCGCACCCACGGCCGCCGGCACGCGACGGCCGTGGGAGCTCGCCGGGTGGTCTCAGCCGAGGGTGATGGCGTCGAGGCGGGTGCGCAGGAACTCGGCGGAGACGACCGGCGCCAGGCCGGAGACCCGGCCGATGGGCGGCTCGAGGGGCGTCACCCGGGCGTCGTGGTCGAGTTCGTAGAAGTAGATGAGCGACACCAGGTCCTCGTCGGGTGCGGACGCCTGGGGCGGGAGTACGCGGTGGCGGCCCGCGGGCCAGCGCTGGCCGCTCCAGTAGGCCAGCAGGTCACCGATGTTCACGGTCAGGGCGGACGGGTCGTAGGGCGCGTCCGCCCAGCCGCCGTCCTCGGTGTAGACCTGCAATCCGCCCGCGCCGGGTTCGCGGTCGAGGACGGTGACGGTGCCGAAGTCGGTGTGCGGACCGATGCGGAACTGGCCGGGTTCGGGCGGGCCGACCTCGGCCAGCGGCGGGTACCGGTTGATATTGCAGGTCCAGGTCGGACGGCTCGCCAGGCCCTCGAAGGGGTTGTGCGGCAGGTCGAGTGCGGCGGCGAAGAGCGCGAGCAGTTCGTCGGAGAGGGTGCGCATGGCCGCGGTGTAGGCGAGGAACAGCTCGCGCAGCTCGCCCACCTCCTCGGGCCACACATTGTCGAGGAACCACACGGTGTCGATCAGGGCGTCGCCGGTGCGGGTGTCCGCGCCGATCGCGAAGGTCTCCTTGAGGTCCGGCGGGGTCTCGGTGCCCTCGGCGTAGCCGTTGGCCTCGAGACCGGGACCGATCCAGCCGCGCCCGCCGACGGAGACCGCATACCGCTGTTTCACCTCGGTCGGGAGCGCGAAGAAGCGCCGGGCCGCCGCCCGCAGGTCGGCCGGAAGCCCGTGCGGCACACCGTGTCCGCGCACCAGGAGGAATCCGGCGCGCTGCATGCCCGCGTCCACCTCGCGCAGCACCGTGGCCGCGGTCTCGCCGCCTTCGCGCCAGCGGTCCAGGTCGACGGTCGCTATGGGGGTCATTCCGCCACTCCTATGTCCTCGTTCCAGAGTTCGGGCCGTTCCGCGATGAAGCGGGTCATCATGTCCACACAGGCCGGGTCGTCGAGCACGGTGATGGAAACCCCGTGTGCGGCAAGCCAGTCGTGGCCGCCGGTGAAGGTGCGCGATTCCCCCACGATGACCGCGCCGATGCCGAACTGGCGGACCAGGCCGCTGCAATACCAGCACGGGGACAGGGTGGTGACCATGATGGTGTCGCGGTAGTCGCGGCGGCGGCCGGCATTGCGGAAGGCGTCGGTCTCGGCGTGCACGCTGGGATCGTCGTTCTGGACGCGGCGGTTGTGGCCGCGGCCGAGCAGGTTGCCGGCACTGTCGAACAGGGCCGCCCCGATCGGTATCCCGCCTTCCCGCAGCCCGAGTTGCGCCTCGTCATAGGCGGTGACCAGCAGATCCTGTGCGTTGATCATGCCGATCATGCTGCCACCGCGGCGCGAGCGATCCGGGACCGGTTCACGATCAGATAGGCCGCGCCGGAGAGCACGAAGCCGACGAAGAAGGTGATGTCGCCCAGCTGCGGCACCGCCTTGGCGACGAAGCCGACGAACTTCTCCTGATTGGAGAACAGCAGCACCGACACCACCATCCCGGCCAGGAACGCCGCCACGCCGGCCCAGTTGCGGTGGGCGCGGTCGTAGAGCAGATGGTCGATGCGCTGACCGCGACGCAGGTACTCGTCGGCGAACACCACACCCAGCCACGGACCGATCCAATACGCGACGATGAGCAGGAAGCCCTCGTAGCTGGCCGCCGCGTCCGGCAGCGCCCACCAGGCGACCAGGAACCCGATCACGCCGAAGGCCGCCGACACCAGCGCCCGCTGCGTGCGCACCGAGAACGTGAAGCCCATGGTCACGAAAGCCATTGCGCCCGAGTAGACATTGAGCGCATTGGCGGCCACCGCGCCCACCGCGATGGCCAGCAGGGTCAGGTCCGCCAGCAGCTTGGGCAGGTTGGCGGTGAACACATCGGTGGGGCTGCCCTGCGCGGTGCTCGCCACGGTCGCCGAGGCCGCACCGACCACCTCCAGCCAGACACAGGAGATGAACAGGCCCGCCGAGGCGTACGCACCGGTCGCGGCCCGGGACACCGTCGCGGGCAGATAGCGGGAGTAGTCCGCCGCGTAGGGATTCCAGCCCGCGCCGTAACCGAAGGCGGTGCCGACGGTGAGCAGGAAGCCGCCCATGCCGCCCACACCCCCGGCCGGTGCGGGCGCGCCCAGCGAGGCCTTGCTGAAGATCACCACGGTGACAATGGCGAACACGATGGCCAGCAGTGGGAAGGCGATGCGTTCCACCGCCTGCACCAGGTTGTGGCCGAAGAAGGCGAAGGCGGTCTGCACCACCACGATCACCAGCAGCGCGGTCAGTTTCGGCATGCCGGTCAGGGAATTCAGCGCGAACGCGCCGCTGACCGAGTTGGTGGCGAACCAGCCGACTCCGCACATGACCGACATGAACGCGGCGGGCAGGGTGTTGCCGCGATAGCCGAAGGCCAAGCGCCCCATCACCATTTGCGGGACACCGTGCAGGGGCCCGCGCGCCGACAGCAGGTAGTGGGCTGCCGCGCCCAGCCCGGTACCCACGACGATGCCCAGGCTCGCCTGCCAGAAGTTCATGCCGTACGCGGTGACGGCGAGCACGCCCACGAAGACGGTGGCGAACTCCATGTTCGGAGACATCCACGTCCAGAACAGTTTTCGCGGCGTACCGTGCCGGGCTTCCTCGGGGATGTAGTCGTCGCCGCCGGGCTCGACGGCTATCACGCGGTCGCCGTAGGCAGGACGGATCTCGGTGTCGGTCATGGCTTTCCGCCTCTCAGCGCTCGTGGGACTCTTCCAGCACGGTCCGGCCCAGCAGCGCGTAGCGGCCGGGGTCGGTGCGCTTGAGGTACAGGGCGTAGCCGATACCGGCGATGGCCACCGCGGCCACCAGGTACGGCGTCGCCTTCAGAATCAGCGACCCGGCCTCGCTTCCGGCCGCGGTGTCCATATTGAGGACCAGCAGCAGCACCACGCCGATCATGGCCACGCCGCCCACCAGCGGGGCCACCAGAGTCCGGAACCAGTGCCGGGTTTCGGGGTGGTGGTTGCGGAAGTAGGCGATGACCGCGAAGGAGCACACGGCCTGCACGATCAGGATCGCCATGGTGCCGAGCACCGCCATCAGCGTGTAGAGGCTCGCATAGGGGTCCTTGCCCGCGAGGCCGAAGGCCAGCACCAGCACGGCCGAGAAGACGGTCTGCACCAGACCGGCGATGTACGGGGATCCGTTCTGCGGGTGGGTCTTCCCGATCGTCCGCTGCAAGGCCGGAATCACGTCCTCGCGGCCGAGCGCGTAGAGGTAGCGGGAGGCGCAGTTGTGGAAGGCCATGCCGCAGGCCAGCGAACCGGTGACCATGAGCCACTGCATGGTGTCCACGGCCCAGTGCCCGACATAGCGTTCGGTGGGTGCGAAGAAGAGATTCATCGGATTGTCGGAGGCGGCCAGTTCCATCGCCCTGCCCTGCCCGTTGCCGGAGATGGTCATCCAGGAGATGAACAGGTAGAACACGCCGACACCGAGGACGGCGATCATGGTGGCGCGCGGGATGATTCGCTTCGGATCCTTGGATTCCTCACCGTAGATGGCGGTGGATTCGAATCCGACCCACGACCAGAAGGCGAAGAACAGTCCCAGGCCCGCGGACGCACCGTGGAAGGCGTTGACCGGATTGATCGGGGCCAGCGACAACCCGTCCGGCCCGCCGCCGTGCAGCAGTACCGACAGGCCCATGACCGTCAGCACGGTCACCTCGGTGACCAGCAGCACGATGAGCAGCCGCTCGGCCACGGCGACGCCGAACCAGGTACCCAGGCCGTTGATCACCAGCATCAGGATGGCGAACACCCACCACGGAATGTTCACGCCCACCTGATCGGAGACGGTGTTGTGCGCGAAGCTGGAGAAGATGCCGATCAGCGACGGCTCGAACACCATGTAGGCGAAGGTGGCCAGCAGCCCGGCCGACAGGCCAGCGGTGCGGCCCAGTCCGTAGGAGATGAATCCGTAGAACGCACCGGTGGTGGTGATGTGCTTGGCCATGGTGGTGTAGCCGACGGTGAAGATGGCCAGCACCACCATGGCGATCAAAAACGCCGCGGGCGTGCCGATTCCGCTGCCGGCCGACATCATGAACGGCACATTGCCGGTCATGGCGGTGATGGGCGCGGCCGTCGCGACGGCCATGAACACCACGCCGAGCAGACCGACCACATTGGGTTTGAGCCGCGACACTCCCGCTGCGGATGTGTCCGATCCCCCGGAAAGTACGGTTGGTGCACTCGATTCCATGGTGAAGCTCCTCAATCTTGGTCGACTGACCTGCGAGGAATGTTCGGGCTGGAATGTTGCCTGGATATGAATCGGAGTTACCGGCAGAAACCAAAGGAGTGACTCAGGTCACTATTCTTACAGTCAGCCGGAAACCCGGTCCGGTGCTTTACGGTTCGTATGGCGCACAGCCATGTCGATTCGCTCACCGCGGCGGATCGCGTCACCAATCTGGCTTCAGTTAGCTGAATTCAGCCACTAGGGTTGGTACATGGACAACGACCTCGCCCGCGAGGTGTGGCGCGTGCTGGAGCCCTTGCACGCCGTCACCTATTTCGCAGCCGACTGCATCGCCGCCAACAAAGCCGTTGGCCTGCGCGGCTTCTGGATGGGCTACTTCGCGTCGCGCTCCGCCCCGCTCGGCGCGGTCGGACCGTCGGTCGTGGAGGCGACCTTCTACAACTTCCATCCGGCCATGGTCCGGCGGGCCATTCCGGATGCCTGGGGTTTCGCCGCACCGGACGCGATCATCGCCACCCGCACCATCGCCGCGGCCGCGGTCCTGCGCGCCGTCGTGCCCGATATCACCGACATCGCCGCCCGCGCCGTCCCGCGCCTGCAGCAGGCCATCGCCACCGCGCCGGCGGCGGGCCGCCCGCTCTTCGCCGCCAATCGCGACCTGCCCACCCCGGACGACCCCGTCCACGCCCTCTGGCAGGCGGTCACGGCGCTGCGCGAACACCGCGGCGACGGCCACGTGGCGTGCCTGCTGAGCGAGGGCATCGACGGCTGCGAGGCGCACGTACTGTTCTCGGCGTCCACCGGCACCCCCGCGCAGCTGTGGCGCGACAATCGCGGCTGGAGCGAAACCGATTGGAAGGCAGCGCGAGAGCGGCTCACCGACCGCGGCGTGCTCAACGCCGAGGGCATCACCGAGGCCGGGCGCGCCCTGCGCGCACACGTCGAGGCCCGCACCGATGCCCTGGCCATGACCGCCTACCGCGGCGTCCCGGGCATCCTCGAAATGCTGTCCGCTCTCACGCCGGCCGCCCGCGCCGTGGTCCGCAGCGGCGAGGTCCCCTACCCGAACCCAATGGGCGCCGACCCCGCCTGAGGTCACCAGACGCCGGGGACCAGGCGCTTGGTCGTGAGGCGATAGGTCTCGTAGGGCGCGCCCAGGGTCGCCACCAGTGTCTTCTCCTCGAGCGTGATCCGGCGCAGGAACGCGTAGACCGGGACCACGGTGGTGAGCAGCAGGGACACGTAGTTGCCGGCGGCCAGGCCGAAGCCCAGCGTCAGCAGCAGGATGCCGGTGTAGGAGGGGTGCCGGATCCAGCGGTAGGGGCCGGTGCTGATGACCGGCTGGTCCTGGTCCACCTCGACGGTGGTGCGAAAGTGCTTGCCCAGCACCGCGATCGCCCAGGCTCGCACGACCAGGCCCAGCCACATGAGGGCGACGCCGAGGATCTGCCACGGCAGGACCGGGCCGGGAAAACGCAGCGGGCTGTCGGCCGGGAGGAGGATTCCGGCGAAGCTGGCGACCGTCATGGCGGCGGCCACCAGCACGAAGATGAGGAGCCTGGTGTGGCCGTCCCCGGCGGTGGAGCCGGTGCCGCGCATGCGATCCCGCACCCGCAGCGCGATCTCGAATGCCATCCACGCCCAGGTGGTGTACACGGCGATGGTCACGTCGGACTCCCTTCCGGTTCGAGATAACCATCAAACGGGATCGGCCCGCATCAGGGATCCACCCGGAGAATGAACCCTGACCGCCCCGGATCAGACTCGATGCTGACACCGCGCCCCGCTCGATGCCGACACCGCGCCCCGCTCGATGCCGACACCGCGCCCCGCTCGATGCCGACACCGCGCCCCGATCAGTACCGCTCGAGTCGAATGGCATTGGCGGCCTTCTCGATCGGCTTCATGATCGGACGCAGGGCCATGCCCTTCCACGGCATCCAGCGCAGCATGCGCAGCATGGTCATCTGCATGCGCAGGGCACGGGCGTCGGCGGCGACCATCTGGGTGGCGTTGTTCCAGCCGAGGGTCAGGTTCTCGTCGACGTACGTACGCATGCGCTGCTGGTAGGCGGCGAAGGCGACGCGGTGGTCGCCGGCGGCGGCGCGCAGCTCACCGGCCAGTACGTACGCGCCGACCAGGGCCATGCTGGTGCCCTGCCCGGACAGCGGGGACGGGCAGTAGGCGGCGTCGCCGACCAGCGCGACGCGGCCCGAGGACCAGCGCTCCAGGTGGATCTGGCTCACCGTGTCGAAGTAGAAGTCCGGCGAGTCCGGCATGGCGTCGAGCAGGGTCGAGGTCTCCCAGCCGCCGCCGGCGAAGGCCTCGGCCACCAGCCGCTGCTGTGCGGCGGTGTCGCGGCGGTCCGGCAGCTGCTCGGGGGCGGGAAAGATGAACTGCGCCTTGGCCGCCGAGCGCTGCGTGCTGTACACCTGCACGACCTTGCCGGGGGCGGCGTGGATGAGCTCCCAGTGATCGAGGTCCAGGTAGTTCGGCACCGAGATGACGCAGGCCGCCATGCCGGTGTGCCGGGCGAACTGCTCCTCCGCGCCGAAGACGCTGCGGCGCACCGTCGAATGCATGCCGTCCGCGCCGATCACCAGGTCGAACACCTGGGGAGCCGCGTGGCGGAAGTGCACCTCGACGCCGTCCGCGTGCTCGATCAGCTCGGTGATGGCGTCGCCGAACCGGTAGTCGACGCCGCTCTTGCCGGCGTCGAACAGGATGCGCGCCAGGTCGCCGCGCAGCACCTCGTCGTCGCCGGGCGAACGCATGCCGATCAGGTCCGGTCCGAGGGTGGCGATCGCCTTGCCGGTCGCGTCCACCCACGCACCGCCGCGCATATCGGTGGAGGCCTTGCGGATCTCGTCGGTGAGCCCCATCCGCTCCACGACTTCCATTGCCACGCCGCGGATATCGACCTTGTACCCGCCCTCGCGCAGGGCCGGGGCCTGCTCCACGACGGTGACGGTGAAGCCGTACTTCTTCAGCCAGAAGGCGAGGGCCGGGCCGGCGACGCTGGCGCCGGAGATGAGGACGGTCTTGTTGGCGAACTGTTGTGTGCTGGTCATGTCACACAGCTTCGGCCGGGGTGCTCACCAATCCCTCACCGTCGGCTCACCGGCCCTCACCAACATCCCGACCTGCGATTTCAGGCGCCTTCCAACAGTGCGAGACCCTCCCGCGCCCGCTCGTGCGCCTCGGTGATGGCGATCGAACCTCCGGCCGGGATCGCCAGCACCGACCGGTACAGGTTCCGCGCTGACGCCGGGTCCTCGGCACGAGCGACATCCCCCAGGCCGCGAAGTGCACCGGCGTACATGTCGATCGCGCCGTGGGTCCGCGACAGCTCCGCTGCCCGTTCATAATCCGCGCGCGCCGCTTCGGCATCCCGGTCCGCCGCCCCGCCGAGGTGGATGTCGCCGCGACGGGTCAAGAGGTCGGCAGTGTCCGCGGCCCAACCCAATTCGGTGTTCACCGCGATCGCCTCATCGATCAGGGCCAGCGAGGCGGCCCGATCGCCGCGCCGCTCGGCCACCGCCGCCAGCTTGTCCAATGCGGCCGCGATCGCCCACCGGTCCCCGATCCGCCGGAATCCCGCCAGCGCCGCCGCGAACTCCGGCTCGGATTCGCCGGCCCGCCCGGACATGAACAACGCCATCCCGTCCCCCAGCCGCAGAAACGCCTGCGACCAGTCATCCGCCCCGAACAACCGGCGCAACTCCGCAGGATCCCCGGGCAGCATCCCGCCCGCGAGCGCGAGCAGAAAGATCAGATGCGGCTGCCGCATCGGATGCTCCTGCGCCGCAACCCCCGCCGCCGCCCGCTCGACCGCGGCCGCGAGATCATCCCGTCCCCGCGCTGCCACCGCCACCACCAGCGCGTATTGCTCCGCATCCACGGCAACCAGCCGCTCGGGCCGGGATAGGCGAGCCTTCGCGGCGACGCTCGACTCCACTCCCGGTGCATCATGCCCAGCAGCGGTTTCCGCAACGAACGGCACGCGCCGCTCCTCGCCTAGCGGGCGCGTATCCGACCGGTGCGCGGCAGTGGGAGTGATCAGCGCCGCAGGCTCGTGGAGGTCTGCGTCTCGGCGGTCGCCGACGTCATCGCGGTGCATCGGCTGACCGTGCGGCCGGGCGGCCGGGTCCGGCCGACGTACTGCCGAATTCAGTTCGGGTAGCAGGCGGTTGGCGAGGGCGGGGCCGTCGCCGGAGTGGCCGGTGAGCCACCAGTACCAGGCTTGGGCGGCGATGAGCCGGGCGGCGAGGGTGGGGTCGGCGGTGGCGGACCAGTGCAGGGCGGACTGGAGGTTGTCGTGGTCGGTGGTGAGGCGGGCCAGGTGCTGGAGTTGGGTGGCGGTGCGTAGTAGGGGGTCCGCGATTTCGGCTGTGTCGGCGAAGTATTCGGCGTGGGCGCGTTGGGTTTTCTCGTGGTCGCCGGATTCGATGGCGCGGGTGCGGGCGAATTCGCGGATGGTTTCGAGCATGCGGTAGCGGCCGGCGGCAATGTCCAGCAGGGACTTGTCGGTGAGGTCGGCGAGGAGGTCGTCGATATCGTCGATATAGCACACGCGGCGGGCCTGCTCGGCGGTCGCGCCGCCCGCGAAGACCGAGAAGCGCTGGGCCAGTTGCTGTTCGGCGGGTTCGAGGAGTTCCCAGCTCCAGGCCACCACGGCCTGCAGGGTCTGGTGGCGGGGTTCGGCGGTGCGGTCGCCGCGAGCCAGCAGGCGGAAGCGGTCGGTGAGCCGGGCGTCGATCTCGGGGAGGTCGAGGGTGCGCAGGCGCGCGGCGGCGAGCTCGATGGCGAGCGGCAGGCCGTCGAGGCGGCGGCAGATGCGGGCGACCAGGGCGATGGTACCCGCGTCCGGGAGGAAGCCGGGCCGGACCGCGGCGGCCCGGTCGGCGAACAGGCGCACCGCCGGGGCGGCCAGCTGGTCGGCCAGCGGCGAATCCGGTGGGGCCATGGGCAATTGGGGGACCGGGAACAGCGTTTCGCCCGTGACCCGCAGCGCCTCGCGGCTGGTGGCGAGAATCCGCAGGCCCGGGCACGCGACCAGCAGGCGGTGCGCGAGGCGGGCGATATCGAGGACGACGTGCTCGCAATTGTCGAGGATGAGCAGCAGCGGACGGTCGGCGAGCACGGTGACCAGCTGCGACTCGAAATCGCGTGGTCCGGGGGCCGCATGCGCCGACAGGTCGCGACAGCCCAGGGCGCTCGCGATCGCCTGGGCCGCCGGCACACCGTCCACCAGCGGCGCCAATTCGACGAAGCAGATGTCGCCGCGGACCCGGCCGCCCGCCGCCAGCGCCAGGCGCGTCTTCCCGGTGCCGCCGGGGCCGATCAGGGTGACGAGGCGGGCCTGGGCGACCAGTGGCACCAGCCGCGCCAGTTCGTCCTCCCGGCCGACGAAACTGGTGAGCGGGGTGGGCAGCCGCCGGTTCGACACGGCCGCAACCTCATCCGCGCGCAGGATCGCCAGGTGGGCGTCCATGAGCTCGGCCGAGGGATCGGCCCCGAGCTCGTCGGCGAGCAGCCGCCGTCCCGCTTCGAAGGATTCCAGCGCCTCGGCCTGGCGGCCCCCCGCGTACAGGGCACGCATGAGCAGAGCGCGTGCCCGCTCTCGGAGGGGATGCGCCGCAACCAATTCCGACAGTGTCGCCACCACCGCCTGCGAATCCCCCACCGCCAGCGCCGCCTCGGCCCGATCCTCCTCGGCGGCCAGCCGCGCCTCGTCCAGCCACGCGCCCTGACTCTCGGCGAAGGGCGCGTCCCGCACATCGGCCAGCGCCGGACCACGCCACAATCCGAGCGCCTCGTCCAGCAGCGTCATCGCCGCACCGGAATCGCGGTCCCGCAAGGCTTTCCGCCCCTGCTCGGCCAGCCGCGCGAATCGGAGCGCATCCACCGACTCCGGGTCGACCGCCAATCGATAACCCGCCCCGGCCGATTCGACGAACTCGCCGTCTCCCACACCAGTGCGCAGCGCCCGCCGCAGCCGCGACACCTGCGACTGCAACGCATGTCCCGCATCCCCCGGCGGCTCCGACCCGTACAGGTCGTCGATCAGCCGCTCCCGCCCGACCACCCGCCCGGCATCCAATGCCAACACCGCCAGCAAGGCCCGCACCTGCGGACCCCCGATCGGAAACGGGCCCCCATCGGCCCGTCGCGCCTCGATCGGACCCAGAATCCCGAACTCCACGCGGCCAGTATGCCCGGGCCGGACCTGGCCCCCGACGCGCGGACCTCCGCCGCTCCCGGTCATTCCGATGCGCTCTGCCCGGAGCCCACCGACCCATGTCGGAAGCACCGCCGGTTCGAAGGCCAGGCCGGCGACATACCTGGACGACGGGCGGCGATCCGGATCACCGCCTCGAGAATGCGCCGGCGCACAGCGCTTCTCGGGCCCGCCCCTACCACGGAATTCACGTCGGAGGATCTCGCCGGGGCGGCGGTCAGCGAGGTTCTGGGGCAGCGACCAGGTCTCGGATGAGCAGGGCGGTGTGGAGGGAGGTGCGGGTCTCGCCGTCGTCGAGATCGACGTCGAGGATGCGTTCGATGCGGGACAGGCGGTCGTAGAGGGTGGGCCGGCTGATATTGAGGCGCTTGGCGAGTTCGGTCTTGTTGCCCGCCAGGTCGAGGAATTGGCGCAGGGTGCGGGTGAGGTCGGCGGCATTGCGGATGTCGTGCCGGAGCAGGGCGCTCAACTCGGTCTCGGCGAAGCGCTGGACGCCCGGCTCGTCGCGGATGAGCGACAGCAGGCCGCGCAGGCGGACGTCGCCGCTGCGATAGAAGGGGCGCGGGACCGAAGGGTCCAGGGAGAGAGCGACTTCGGCGACGTGCGCGGCCTGGGCCAGCTCACGCGCGGTGTCGAGGAGGGAGTCCGATTCACCCCCGGCGCCGATGACCGCGCGCTCCACACCCGCCACGCGGCGGATCTCGCCGAGCATGGCCGAGCAGATCGCGGTGAGCGCGCTGTCCAGGTCGCCGCTCCGGGCTACCCCCAGCACGATGGTGACCCGATTGCCGTGGTCGGGTGCGGCCAGCGCGGTGGCCTTGGCCAGCGCCACCCCGTGCAGCGCCGCGTCCAGCAGTGCGGCCGTACGGCGTTGCTGCGCCACCGGATCCGCCTCGGCCGCCGCCGCGACCTCCACCGCGAGCGGGACATAGCGGGCGCGGCGGGCCAGCCCGAGCGCCGCCGCCAGCGCCACGGCGTCACGCTCGTCGGTGAGGCGGCCGTTGACCATATCGTCGATGAGCCCGGTCTGGGCCTGCCGGTGCAGCCCGAAGCGGTCGCGCTCGATCATCCGGTGCAGGGTCAGCGTCTGCGCGGCGCGTTCGAGCACCATGCGGGCGCGGGCCGTGGGCACCCGGTTCGAGCGCAGGATGAGCCGGCCCCAGCGCTGTGTATGCGGGCCCACCGGAACCACATTCGGGTCGGTGCCGGGCAGCAGCCGGGAGGTGGTCTCCCAGTGCTCGAGCAGGGCCGAGGTGCCGGTGTGGCGCGCGGTCAGGGCCAGCACGCGATGCGCCAGGTCCTCGAGCACGACCGAGGCGTCCAGCATCCCGGCAGCGGTTTTCACGATTTCGGCCAGCGACGCCCGCCGCACGCTCAACGCCGTGAACGTCTCGTGCACCGTGCGCGCGAATTCCAGCTCCGCGTACTGGTCGGCCACGATCACCCGGTGCACCGCCTCGGTGACCTCCACGAACCGCACCACCCGGTGCAGCGCCACGATCGGCAACCCCACCCGGTCGGCGGTCTCGGCCACCACCGGCGACAATTCCCGCACGTAGGTGCCCAATTCGATGACCAACCCGGACACCCCCGCCGCGGCCAGCGATTCCAGGTAGGCCACGGTGGCCGCGTCGCTACCGGCCAGCGCCTGTCCGGTGGTGAGAATCAATTCGCGTCCCACCAGTAGTTTCGCCACGTCCGGCAGTTCGCTCACATGCACCCACCGCACCGGCCGATCCAGCGGACCGCCGCCCACGACCTGCGGCTGCCCGGCCCGCACGACCGGCATGGCCAGCACATCAGCAACGGAGAGGAGCACCGACGAATCGTAATACGAAGTTGGAAAATGGATACACAACGTCGGGAATCAACCGGCGGGTAATGGCGCAGAGTAGGGACGGACACTCACGGAATCGAGGAGATATGCAGACCATCGCACACTGGCTCGACGGCAAGTCCTTCACCGGTTCCAGCACGGCGACCGCACCGGTCACCAATCCCGCGACCGGCGTGGTGACCGGACAGGTCGCCCTGGCCTCCGCGGCCGACGTCCGCACCGTGATCGAATCCGCCGTGGCCGCGTTCCCGGCCTGGCGCGACGCCTCCCTGGCCAAGCGCACCCAGGTGCTGTTCCGCTTCCGCGAACTGCTCAACGAGCGCAAGGAGGAGCTGGCCGCCCTCATCACCAGCGAGCACGGCAAGGTGCTCGCCGACGCGATGGGCGAGGTCACCCGCGGCCTCGAGGTCGTCGAATTCGCCTGCGGCATACCGCATCTGCTCAAGGGCGGCTACACCGAGAACGCCTCCACCAAGGTCGACATCTTCTCCGTACGGCAAGCCCTGGGCCCGGTGGCCATCATCTCGCCGTTCAACTTCCCGGCCATGGTGCCCATGTGGTTCTTCCCCGTCGCCATCGCAGCCGGCAACACCGTGGTGCTCAAGCCGAGCGAGAAGGACCCCTCGCCGTCGCTGTGGCTGGCCGAGCTGTGGCGTGAGGCCGGGCTGCCGGACGGGGTCTTCAACGTGGTCCAGGGCGACAAGGTGGCGGTGGACGAACTGCTGGCGAACCCCGCCATCAAGGCGGTGTCGTTCGTCGGCTCCACCCCGATCGCCAAGTACGTCTACGAGCATGGCACCGCCGCCGGCAAACGCGTGCAGGCCCTCGGCGGGGCCAAGAATCACATGGTGGTGCTGCCCGACGCGGATCTGGACCTGGCCGCCGACGCCGCCGTGAACGCGGGCTTCGGCTCGGCCGGTGAACGCTGCATGGCCATCAGCGCGCTGGTGGCGGTGGGCGATATCGCCGACGACCTGGTGGCGCGGATCACCGAGCGCGCCAAGACCATTCGCACCGGCGACGGCACCCGCGGCACCGATATGGGCCCGCTGGTGACCGAGGCGCACCGCGACAAGGTGGCCGCCTATATCGCGGCGGGCGAATCCTCCGGCGCCACCGTGGTTCTCGACGGCCGCGGGGTGGCCATCGACGGCGCGGCCGACGGATTCTGGCTGGGCCCCACCATTCTCGACCACGTCACCACCGACATGAGCGTCTACACCGACGAGATCTTCGGCCCGGTGCTGTCGGTGGTCCGCGTGGACAGCTACGACGAGGCGCTGGCCCTCGTCAATGCCAACCCCTACGGCAACGGCACCGCCCTGTTCACCAATGACGGCGGTGCGGCCCGGCGCTTCCACAACGAGGTCGAGGTCGGCATGGTCGGCATCAATGTCCCCATTCCGGTCCCCATGGCCTACTACAGTTTCGGAGGCTGGAAGAACTCCCTGTTCGGCGATTCGCATGCGCACGGCACCGACGGCGTGCACTTCTTCACCCGCACCAAGGCCGTCACCACCCGCTGGCTCGATCCCAGCCACGGCGGTCTGAACCTCGGCTTCCCCCAGAACCACTGAACGGAGTCCGCGATGACCCTGCCCAATGGGCTGACCCCGGAGGCGGCCCGCGAAAAAGCCGCCCGCGCCTACGAATTGGACCGCAAGCACGTCTTCCATTCCTGGTCCGCGCAGAAGTCGCTGGATCCCATGGTGATCACTGCCGCCCAGGGCTGCTACGTGTGGGACGGCGACGGCAACCGGCTGCTCGACTTCTCCTCGCAGATGGTGAACACCAATATCGGACACCAGCATCCGAAGGTGGTGGCCGCCATCCAGGAGCAGGCGGCCACGCTGTGCACCATCGGCCCGGCGTACGTGAACGACGCCCGCTCGGAGGCGGCGCGGCTGATCGCCGAACGCACTCCCGGTGAGCTGAACCGGATCTTCTTCACCAATGGCGGCGCGGACGCGGTCGAGCACGCGGTGCGCATGGCCCGGCTGCACACCGGGCGGTACAAGGTGCTCGCACGCTACCGGTCGTATCACGGCGGCACCGAGACCGCGGTCAATCTGACCGGCGACCCGCGGCGCTGGCCGAACGACCACGGCAATGCGGGAGTCGTGCACTTCTTCGGACCGTTCCTGTACCGCTCGCAGTTCCACGCC
This sequence comes from Nocardia sp. NPDC004711, assembly GCF_053601595.1. Taxonomy (NCBI): domain Bacteria; kingdom Bacillati; phylum Actinomycetota; class Actinomycetes; order Mycobacteriales; family Nocardiaceae; genus Nocardia; species Nocardia sp. NPDC004711. Next base: position 21,962 of record NZ_JBSGCB010000051.1, read on the forward strand.
ACCACCGAGGCCGAGGAGACCGAACGGGCGCTGCAGCACCTCGAGCAGACCATCGCGCTCGAGGGGCCGAGCACCATCGCGGCCGTCATTCTGGAATCGGTGCCGGGCACGGCCGGAATCATGGTGCCGCCCCCGGGATACTTGGCCGGCGTGCGCGAACTGTGCGACAAGTACGGCATCGTGTTCATCGCCGACGAGGTGATGGCGGGCTTCGGCCGCACCGGCGAATGGTTCGCCATCGACCATTTCGACGTGGCGCCGGACCTGCTCACCTTCGCCAAGGGCGTCAACTCCGGGTATGTGCCGCTGGGCGGCGTCGCCATCGCACCGCACATCGCGGCCACCTTCGACGACCGCGCCTATCCGGGCGGGCTCACCTACTCCGGACATCCACTGGCCACGGCCGCGGCCGTCGCGACCATCACCGCCATGCGTGAGGAGGGCATCGTCGAGAACGCCGCCGACATGGGCGAGCGCGTCATCGGCCCGGGCCTGCGGGAACTGGCCGAGCGGCACCCGAGCGTCGGCGAGGTCCGCGGACTCGGCGTGTTCTGGGCCGTGGAGCTGGTCCGCGACCGCGCCACCCGCGAACCCCTGGCGCCCTACGGCGGCACCAGCCCGGCCATGAGCCAGACCGTCGCCGCTGCCAAGGCCGCCGGACTGCTGCTGTTCGTGAACTTCAACCGCCTGCACGTGGTCCCGCCCTGCACCATCAGCGAGGCCGAGGCCAAGGAGGGACTCGCCATCCTCGACCAGGCGCTCACGGTCGCCGACTCCCATACCGTGTGACCCGGAGACGGTGACCTTCGAGAACGCGAGGAGCGCGATGGATCAGGAACAACTGCAATTCATCGGCGGCGCACGACGATCCGGGTCGGGTGCGCCGCTGTCGATCATCGCGCCGGCCACGGGCGCGGTCATCGCCTCGGGTGCCGGCGCGAACGCGGCCGACGTCGAGTCGGCGGTGACCGCGGCCCGGGCGGCCTTCCCCGGCTGGGCCGGGCTCACCCCGGCCGCGCGGTCGGACCTCATGCACGAATGGGCCCGGATCCTGCGCACTCGTGCCGGGGACCTCGCCGCGATCGAAAGTGGCAACGCGGGCAAGCCGATTCGCCTCGCCACGGAATTCGACGTGCCCGGCACCATCGACAACACGGCCTTCTTCGCCGGCGCCGCCCGGCACCTGGAAGGCAAGGCGGCGGCCGAATACTCCGGTGACCACACCTCGTCGATCCGGCGGGAACCCCTCGGCGTCATCGGGTCCATCGCGCCCTGGAACTATCCGCTGCAAATGGCGGCCTGGAAGATCCTGCCCGCCGTCGCCGCCGGAAACACGGTGGTGCTCAAGCCTTCCGAGCTGACCCCGCTGTCCTCGCTGTTGTTCGCGGAGGCCGCCATCGACGCGGGCGTGCCGCCGGGCGTGATCAATGTGCTCACCGGCACCGGCGCCGAGGCGGGACAGCCGCTGGTGGAGCATCCCGCCGTGGCCATGGTGTCGTTCACCGGCTCCACCGGGGTCGGCAAACGGGTGGCCGCCACCGCCGCCGGTGCGGTCAAGCGGGTCCATCTCGAACTCGGCGGCAAGGCCCCCTTCGTCGTCTTCGACGACGCCGACCCCGAGGCAGCGGCTCGGGGCGCGGTCGCGGGCGCGCTCATCAATACCGGCCAGGATTGCACGGCCGCCACCCGCGCCTATGTGCAACGCCCGCTGTTCGAGGAATTCGTAGGCCGCGTAACCGATCTCATGGACCGGGTGGTGCTCGGTCCGGTCGAGAACCCGGAAACCGATATGGGACCACTGATTTCGCGCGCACACCGCGAGAAAGTGCTGGGCATGGTGGAACGCGCCCGCGAATCCGGCGCGAAAATCGTTCGCGGCGGCCGAATTCCGGAACACACCCCGGCGGCGGGTTCCTACTTCGAGCCGACCCTGATCACCGGCGCGGCCCAGGACTCCGAGATCGTGCAGCACGAGATCTTCGGCCCGGTGTTGGTCGTGCTGCCCTTCGACACCGACGACGAGGCCATCGCGCTGGCCAATGACACCGTCTACGGGCTGGCCGCCTCCGCCTGGTCCCGCGACGTGTTCCGCACCCAGCGGGCGAGCCGGGAAATTCAGGCCGGCTGCGTGTGGATCAACGACCATATTCCGATCATCAGCGAAATGCCGCACGGCGGGTACAAGTCCTCCGGATTCGGAAAGGACATGTCCGCCTACGCATTCGAGGAGTACACGAATATCAAGCACGTCATGTCGGATATCACCGGCGCGGCGCACAAGCCCTGGCACGACATCATCTTCCGGGCCGGGTAAAAAGGCGGCGATATCGCGCGGGCGGGCTCCGATCGGACCCGCCCGCGAATTTCTGGGCTATCCTCATGACACAGGAGGAGGCGGAAATGGACCGGCCGACGTCGCCGACGCAGGTATTGCGGTCCACCGTGCGTATGCCCCGCCGCTCCGAGGATCGCGCCGCCACCAGCTGACTCTCTCGAAAGCCGCCGACTGGTCCCCCCACGGGTGACCATCGGCGGCTTCCACGTACCCCGAGCACGCAGGCGCGAACGTTCGCCGTAACGGCACGAGAGAAGGAGTTGATCGGCCATGTCGGCCAAAGGAAGCAAACTGTGGGCGTCGGCACTCATCGATGCAGCGCCGACGCCGTACTGGACCGACCGGCCCGAGCGGCCGACCCCCACCGACCCCCTCACCACGGCCACCACCGCGGATCTGGCCGTCATCGGCGGCGGCTACAGCGGACTCTGGACCGCGCTGCTGGCCAAGGAACGCGATCCCGGCATCGACGTGGTGCTGCTGGAGTCCGGTCTCTGCGGACACGCGGCCTCGGGCCGCAACGGCGGATTCTGCTCCGCCAGCCTGACCCACGGCCTGGCCAATGGCATGGAGCGCTTCCCCGACGAGATCGGCCAGCTCGAACGGCTCGGCCGCTCCAACCTGGACGACATCGAGAAGGCCATCCTGCGGTACGGCATCGACTGCGACTTCGAGCGCACCGGCGAGATGGAGGTCGCCACCGCGCCCCACGAGGTCGAATGGCTGCAGGAGAGCCACGACGCCGCCGAAGCCCTCGGCTACCGCACCGAACTGCTCGACGCCGGCCAGATGCAGGGCATGGTGCACTCCCCCACCTACCTCGGCGGCTGGTGGGACCGCGACGGCGTCGCCATGCTCGATCCGGCCCGGCTGGCCTGGGGACTACGGCGCGCCTGCCTGGATTCCGGTGTCCGCATCTTCGAAGGCACTCCGGTGCAACGCCTTTCGAAATCCCACGGCGGCACGCTGACCCTGCACACGCCGCACGGTGAGGTCCGCGCGCCCCGGGTCGCCCTGTGCACCAGCGCTTTCGCGGGCCCGGTGCCCAAGGTGTCACGCCATGTGGTGCCGGTCTACGACTACGCGCTCATGACCGAGCCGCTCACCGCCGAACAGCTCGACAGCATCGGCTGGGGCACCCGCATGGGTCTGGGCGACGCCTCCTACCGCTTCCACTACTACCGCCTGACCAGCGACAACCGCATCCTCTTCGGCGGCTACGACGCCATCTATCACTTCGGCAATCGCATCGCCCCCGCCCTGGAATACAACGAGGCCACCTTCGAAACCCTCGCCCAGCACTTCTTCCAGACCTTCCCGCAGCTCGACGGCCTGCGCTTCACCCACCGCTGGGGCGGGGTCATCGACACCTGCGGCCGGTTCTGCGCCTTCTTCGGCTCCGCCTACAAGGGCCGGCTGGTCTATGCCGCCGGCTACACCGGGCTCGGGGTGGGCGCGACCCGCTTCGGGGCGGAGGTCATGCTCGACCAGCTGTGGGGCCGCGACACCGAGCGGACCCGCCTGCGCATGGTCCGCTCCCGGCCGCTGCCGCTGCCGCCGGAACCGTTGCGGTCCGCGGGAATTCACCTCACCCGCTGGTCCCTGGCGCGCGCGGACGCGCACCAGGGGCGCCGCAATCTGTGGCTGAAGACCCTCGACTACACCGGCCTGGGCTTCGACAGCTGAGCGGCCGGAATCAGTTGGGCCGGCGCAGGATCAGCACCGTGATCTCGCTCGGCGCGAACAGGCGCAGCTGCGGACCCCAGAAGCCGGTGCCCCGGCTGGTGTAGAGCTGGGTGCGCTCGCCGTGGCGGCTGAGCCCGGCCACCACGGGCTGATCCAGGCGGACCAGGTACCGGAAGGGCCAGATCTGCCCGCCGTGGGTGTGGCCCGAAATCTGCAGGGCCACACCGGCCGACACCGCATCGGTGACCTGTTTGGGCTGATGGGCCAGCAGGACCACCGGCAGTGCCGGATCGGCGCCGGCCAGGGCCGCGGTGATATCGGGGCCGTGGCCGGGCAGGCCGCTACCGGTGGGGTCGTCGATGCCCGCCAGCACGAGGCTGTCGCCCTCGCGGCTGATGACCTCGTGCTGGTTGCGCAGCGGCTGCCAGCCCAGGCCGGACATGTGGTCGATCCAGCCCGGTGCGTCGCCGAAGTATTCGTGATTGCCGGTGATGTAGAAGCGGCCGTACTCGGCCTCGACCTTGCCCAGCGGATCGACCTGCGCCCTCCGCTTCTCCACCGAGCCGTCGGCGAGATCGCCCGCGTGACAGGCGATATCGGGACGCAGCGCGTTGACCTCCTCGACCACCCGCTCCGACCAGCGCAACCGATCGGTCGCGGCGTAGTGGGTGTCGGTGACGACCACCAGCCGGAGACCGTCCAAACCCGCACCGAGACCGGGGATCTCGACCTCGACCGTGCGCACGCGCGGCACCCGGCGCGCCTCGTAGATCGCCCAGGCGGACAGCACGATCGACACCGCCAGCACCCCGACGGCCACCACGCGCGAGCGCACCGGATCGTCCACCCCCGCGACCGCCAGCACACCCCGGACCGCGGCGCCGATCACCGACCAGGTGAACACCACCCACATGACACCCAGCATGGTGTCGCCCACCAGCGACGCCGCGTCGGACTGCCGCGGGCCGTGCCCGAGCAGCATGCCCGCGGGCAGCGCCAGATAGCCGAGCAGGAACACCGCCGACCCGAGCCAGAACCATGTCCCGGACATCGTCGTGTAGACCAGCAGCCACCAGGGGAGGGCGAACAGGAGCGCGGGAATGCCGAGGAACAGAACCGCGCGCGGAACGTACTTCACGGGAGATCATCCTTGTCGGACCGAAAACCGCCGGACCCGGCGACCGATCCCAACATACCCGCGCGCTCGCGACCGCCGGTCGGGCGTTCGCCCGACCAGCCGCGATGAGGAAGGATGATCTCGTGATCGACCAGAACTCCGGCCGGGGAGCTCCGATCCTCGACGACATCTCCAAGCGGATCATCGACCAGCTCCAGGAGGACGGGCGACGCGCGTACGCCACCATCGGCAAGGCTGTCGGTCTCTCGGAGGCCGCCGTCCGCCAGCGCGTGCAGAAGCTGGCCGATGCCGGGGTGATCCAGATCGTCGCGGTCACCGATCCCCTGCAGGTCGGGCTGTTCCGGCAGGCCATGATCGCCATCACCGTGGACGGGCCGGTGCAGCAGGTGGCCGACATCTTGGCCGCCATCGAGGAAATCAACTATGTCGTGGTGTGCGCCGGCCGCTACGACATCCTCTGCGAGGCCGTGTGCCCGGACGACGAAGCCCTGCTCGACCTGGTGTCCAACCGGATTCGCGGGCTGGCCGGGGTCCGGCACGCCGAGATCATGGTGTACCTCAAGCTGCGGAAGCAGACCTACAAGTACGGCACCCGCTGATCGGGGTGCCCCCCTCACTCGGCCCCGGGTTCGCCCGCCGCCGCGGTGAGCGTGGCGAGTTCCGCCGCGAGGTTGGCGCGCGCCGCGGACTCGTAGCGGGCCCGGGCGGTGGGCGTGCGGAAGAGGGCGGGCTGCCCGGCCAGCGCCGCCAGCACGGCCGCCCGGCCCGAGCGGAAGAGCGGGTCGGGAACGTGGGCGTACTCGGCGCGGACGGCGGCGGTGTAGGCGGCGTAGGCGGCCGTGTCGGCCGCGAGAATCGCCAGATCGGCATCGCAGAGCACCGCGCCGTTGCGGTCCGATGGGTCCGGATGGTGGCCGCCGGTCAGCCGGACCAGCCGCGCGGCCTCCGCCACCGTGTCCGCGCCGACTCCCAGTGCGGGCAGGGCGGTTTCGGCCAGGCGGGCGCTGGCCTCCTCGTTATCGGTGCCGTCGACGGCGTAGACCGCGTCGTGGAAGAAGGCGGCGTAGCGCACCGCGTCCAGATCCTCCGCGTCGGCGGCGAGATCGTCGATGACCGCCAGCATGGCGGCCAGGTGCTCGACGGTGTGATAGCGGCGGTGCGGCTCACGGTAGCGGCGGACCAGGTCCTCCCCCACCGCGCGTGCCTGCGGCCCGGCCAATTTCGTCCAGCGGTCCAGCAGATCCGCGTCCAGACTCATCCCCATCCGGGCAGTGTGCCCAATCTTCGGTCCGGAGAAAACCCCTCCGGCAGCGTGGTTTTCACCACTGGGTCACAAGGTCAGGCGTTCCCGAGCGTGAGGTAGCGCTGAATGGTCGGCCCGATCTCGGCGACGATCTGCTCCGAGCTCAGCGCCACCACCGGCGGCAGCCGTAAGACGTAGCGGCACAGGGCGAGTCCCAGGATCTGGGTGGCGATCAGACCCGCGCGATGCGGTGCGTCGGCCGGATCGCCGAAACGCAGCACGGCCGGCATGAGCTGCTGGGCGAAGATGCGCCGGGTGCGTTCCACCACGTCCTCGTCGGTCAGCGACGAACGGATGAGGGTGAGCAGGATCTCGCTGGTCGGCGGCTGCTCCCACAGCTCCAGGAAACGCGCCGCGAGCAGTGCGCCCAGCGAATCCGGCTCGGCCGCACCGAGATCCGGCAGCTCCAGGTCGACATCCAGTGCGGCGTCGAACAATCCGTCCTTGTTGCCGTAGTAGCGCATCACCATCGACGGGTCGATCCCGGCGTCGGCCGCGATCGCCCGGATCGTCGCCTTCCGGTAGCCGTCCTCGGCGAAGCGGCGGCGCGCCGCCTCCAGAATCGCCGCGCGGGTGGCATCCGACCGCCGCGGCCCCGTCTCCACAGTCATGCCCACAAGTGTAGGCCAACAACTGTTGACTACCAAGGGCCGGGTTACAGTGAGCCATGTCCATGCAGCCCAAGCGCTGGACGCCGCCCAAGGCGACGGCCCGCGCCCACGAAAACCACAGTGCGCCACCCATGCCGCCGGTGCGGCGGCTCGAGGTGCCCGGAGACGGGCCCGAGGATGTGGTCATCGCCCCCGACGGCAGAATCGTCGCGGGACTCGCGGACGGCACCCTGGTGGCGGTCGACCCGGCCGACGGCACAGTCGAGCGGATCGGGCATACCGGCGGGCGGCCGCTGGGACTGCACGCGAACCCCGATGGCTCGCTGCTGATCTGCGATGCCGACCGCGGGCTGCTGCGCCTGGACAAGCCGGGCGGGCAGGTCGAGGTGCTGGTGTCCGAGGTCGACGGCGTGCCGCTGAACTTCACCAGCAATGTGGTCGCCGACGGCGACACCGTCTACTTCACCGAATCCACCCGGCACTGGTCGCTCGGCGAATACATGGGCGACATGCTCGAGCACTCCGAGACCGGCCGGCTGCTGCGCCGCAATCCCGACGGCAGCGTCGAAACCCTGGTCGACGGGCTGAAATTCGCGAACGGCATCGTGCTCGCCCCGGACCGCTCATGCCTGCTGGTCGCCGAGACCGGCGGCTACAGCATCACCCGCTACTGGCTGACCGGGCCGAAGGCGGGCACCCACGACTACTTCGCCGAGAACCTGCCCGCCTTCCCCGACAATATGGGCCTCGGCAGTGACGGGCTGGCCTGGGTGGCGCTGGTGTCGCCGCGAAATCCGCTGCTGGACATGCTGCTTCCGCTGCCCGGCGTGCTGCGCCGGCTGGTGTGGGCGATTCCCGAAGCGCTGCAACCGAAACCGGCCCGCACGGTGTGGGTGCAGGCCTTCGACTTCGACGGAAATCTCGTCCACGACCTGCAGCGCGAGGGCACCGACTACGCCATGGTCACCGGGGTCGCCGAACAGGACGGTGCGATCTACCTCGGCAGCCTGACCGAATCGGCGATCGCGGTCACCGCGGTGCCCTAGCTCTGCTGAGCCTCGTCAGCTCTTCTGAGCCTCGTCCTGCGCGTGCTGCGCCTGGGCCAGCTGCCCGGGCGTGTACCGCAGCGTCAGCGCCAGCAGGCCCATGATCGCGGTGCCGATGGCGCACACCAGCAGGACGAGGGTGTACCCGCTGCCCAGCGCATCGATCTGACTCGGCGACATCTCGCTCACCTTGCCCGATTTGCCGCCGAGCGCCAGGGTGCGCGACAGGGCGACCGGGCTCAGCACGCCCACCGCGAACGGCGTGCCCATGTTCATGAACATCTGCCCGACCGCCGACAACGGGCCGATGTGGGCCATGTCCACGCCGACCAGCACGCACAGCGGCAGGATCACGATGGCGGTGCCCACGCAGAAGCCGACGATCGACATCATGACCAGCAGCGTGGGGAAATAGTCGGCCGAACTGTCCAGTGTGGAACCGAAATACAGCGCGCCCGCCAGCACCAGGGCCGCCGCCAGCAGCAGCCAGCGCGCCCGGACATACATGCACGCCTTGGACGCCACCGCGGTACCGACACCCGCGCCGAGGGTGAACGGAATGCTGGCCAGACCGGCCTGCAGCGGGCTGTAGCGCAGCACGTTCTGCAGGAACTGCGCGACGAAGAAGGTGGTCGCGCCGAGCACGCCGGAGGTCAGGAAGATGGCGGCGAAGGTGATCACGCGGTCGCGGCTCTTGAACAGCGACCACGGCAGCAGCGGGTTGTCCACGTCACGCTCGGCGAAGATGAACACGATGAGCAGGACGAAGCCGCCGATCAGCGCGCCGAGGATGACCGGAGAGCCCCAACCCATTTCGGGCCCCTCGGTCGCGCCGAAGACGATCGACACACAGGCAAGCGTGCCCAGGATGGCGCCGCGCACATCCATGGACATGCGGTGGTGCGCGGTGTCGCGCAGCTGGTAGATCGCGCCCCAGACGATGAGAATGCCGATCGGCACATTGATCCAGAAGATCCAGCGCCAGTCGACCTGGGTCAGCGCGCCGCCGATGACCAGACCGCCGACCGAGCCGATACCGACCATGGATCCGAAGATGGCGACCGCCTGATTGCGGGCCGGGCCGGGCGCGTAGGTGCTCGCCACCAGCGCGAAGGCGGTCGGCGCGGCAATGGCCGCGCCCGTGCCCTGCAGCGCGCGGGCCGCGATCAGCCAGGCCTCGTTCTGCGCGGTGCCGCACAGCGCCGAGGCGACGGTGAACAGCGCGACGCCGAGAATCAGCATCCGCTTGCGGCCGAACGAGTCGCCGAGACGCCCGCCCAGGAGCATCAGGCCCGCGAACGGAAGACCATAGGCCGTGACCGTCCACGCACTACCCGCGCTGGACAGGCCGAGCTGTTCCTGTAGTCGCGGCAGCGCCAGGATCATGACGGTGCCGTCCAGCACGACCATCAGCTGAAGCCCGCTGAGGACGAGAATTGCGAGCCCGAACGCCCGCTTGGTCACCGGATACTGCATCGTCGCAGCGGGGTTATCGAGCACCCGCCCACTGTAATGGATGCACTATCCGGCGAACCGAACTCATTACGCGACGTCAGGAGTTGTCCTGGTCCGGCGCACCCGCGGTGAAGCCCGCGGTCGGGCCGATGACGATGATGGCCGGCGGGCGAATGCCCTCGGTGCGCACCCGCTCGGCGACGGTGGCCAGGTCGGCGCGCAGGATGCGCTGGGTGCGCAGGCTGCCTTCCTGGATGACGGTGACCGGGGTGTCGGCGGCACGGCCACCGGAGATCAGCGCGTCGGCGAACTTCTCGATCCGCTCCACCGCCATCAGCAGCACGATGGTGCCGCGCAGCTTTGCCAGCGCGGGCCAGTCCACCAGCGAATCCGGGTGGTCGGGGGCGACATGGCCGCTGACGACCACGAACTCGTGCGTGACACCGCGGTGGGTGACCGGGATACCGGCCAGGGCGGGCACCGAAATCGCGCTGGTGACACCGGGAACCACGGTCACCGGGATACCGGCGTCGACGCAGGCTTCGAGTTCCTCGTAGCCGCGCCCGAAGACATAGTTGTCGCCGCCCTTGAGCCGCACCACGAACTTGCCCGCCTTCGCGCCCTCGATGAGCGCGGCATTGATGGCCTCCTGCGCCATGGCCCGGCCGTAGGGAATCTTGGCCGCGTCGATGACCTCCACCTCCGGCCCGAGCTCGGCCAGCAGCTCCGGCGGCGCGAGCCGGTCGGCGACAACGAGATTCGCGCGGGCCAGCAGGCGGCGGCCGCGCACGGTGATGAGATCCGGATCGCCGGGGCCGCCGCCGACCAGCGCCACGCCCGGGGTCACGGGGGCCGAATCATCGGTCACCACACCGGATTGCAGGGCTTCCAGCAGCGCGTTGCGCACCGCGGCCGAGCGGCGGTGCTGCCCGCCGGCCAGTACGCCCATCGTCATGCCGTCGTAGCGCGCGGTGGCCGGGGTGACCGCGGTGCCCAGCCGCGCGGTGTCGGCGCGGACGCAGAAAATGCGGCGGCGGGTGGCCTCCGCGACCACGGCCGCATTGGTCTCGGGCTCGTCGGTGCACGCCATGACGTACCAGGCGCCGTCGAGATCGCCGTCGGCGTAGGCGCGCAACTCCAGGGTCAGCTGTCCCGAGGTGGCCATGCCCTCGACCGCGGGCGTGGCCTCGCGGCTGATCACGTGCACATCCGCACCGGAAGCGATGAGCAGCCCGAGCCGCCGCTGCGCCACCGTGCCACCGCCGACCACGACCACGCGGCGACCGTTCAGATCGAGGCCGACCAGGTAGTTCGGATCACCGGTGTCGACCCGAGACTCGGGAACCGGCTGGTCATCGGGGGTGGCTGCGGGGTTCTGCACAAGGATTCAGGGTACGGCGTGGGCGGCGGCCCACGACAATCGCCCGGCATCCGGGTGGCAATCGATACAGAGTTCACAACGGTCGCGGTCATCTTGCGCATCCAACGCGCCGGTCATTTCTATGCTCGATAGCTATGACACGCAGTGCCGCCGTGCTTGTTCGCTGTTGCCTGCTCGCCGCACTGGTGGTGCTCGGCATTCCCTTCGGAATCGGTCACGCGGACCCGCCGGTCGAGGCCGTCTATGCGCAGCCGGGGCCTTGGGCGGTGACCGAACAGCGCGCCTTCACGTGTTGCGACTCCACCGGGGCGGCCTACGACATCTGGTATCCGACCGAGCTGGGGGCCAACGGGTTCCGGCATCCGATCATCACCTGGGGCGACGGGACCAACGCGCATCCGAACCAATACGCGTATCTGCTGCGGCATTTCGCGTCCTGGGGGTTCGTGGTGATAGCCACCGAGAACGCGGCCACCGGGTCGGGGATCGACATCGCGAGGGCGGTCGACCGGCTGCTGTCCCTGGCCGCGGACCCGGGCAGCGTCTTCCACGACCGGCTCGACCCGGATGCGATTGGCGCGGTGGGGCATTCGCAGGGAGCGACGGGCGCCCTCAACGCCATGATGCATTCGGGCGGCCGGATCAAGACCGCGGTGCCGATCGAGCTGCCCATCCAGCTGTCGTGCTTCCTGGGCTGGTGCCCCGACACCCTCGGACTGGCCGGTGGTTCGGTCTTCTTCGTGAACGGTTCGGCCGACACCGTCATCTCGCCGTCCGAGCAGACCTTGCCGCCGACGGCCGTCGGCCTGCAATCACTGCGGGCCTTCTACGAGGCGGTGCCCGCCGGTGTCCAGAAGGCGTGGGGCACCCTGGTCGGCCCGAATCACAATGATGTTCAGGGCCAACCGGATTGCGCCGACGCCTCCTGGCCGTGCACCTCCGGCGTCTCCGGCTACCTCGGCTATCCCACCGCCTGGCTGGCCGCCCGGCTGCTCGGCAGGGCCGACGCCCAGCGGGCGTTCGCGGCCGGATCCGGTGAATTCCTCGCCCCGAATCCGCTGTGGACCAACCAGATCAGCGACATCACTACCCCATGACCTTGCCGAAGTTCGCGTCTTCCCGAATCAGGTGCAGGCCACGGCCCTTCCGGAGCGGCAGCTGGCCGAGGTCGACCTGATCGAGCGTGATGGCGACCGGGTGGCCGTCCAGCCGGCCGTCGAGCACCAGCCGGTTCGGCGTCGGTTGCTGGTAGCCGAGATCCGCCAGGTCGGTGGTCGCCTGCGCGCCGCGGAGCACCAGTCGGTGTGCGCCGGTGTCGATCTGCGCGCCCAGCGGCATCAACTGATCGTCCATGCGCTGCACGACGGCCATTGTGGGCTGGTCGAAAACCAGTCGCCGCCAGCGGCTCTCATCGGTCAGCAGCGGCGGCACCGGCTGGCCGTCGCGGGTGAAGTCGGTGACCGTCCAGATGCCGTACAGTTCGGATTTCGGGCTGCCACCGCCGTATTCGTGCCAGTTGTCCGCCCCGATCCAGACGTAGCCCGCCGACAACCACACGATCAGCAGCACCTGAGCGGCGGCCGCCCAGCGCAGCGTCCGGCGCGTGCGGAACGGCTCCGGTGTGGCGGCCGGACCGGCGGCCCGGCCGGTCAGCAGCGCGGTGAGCCGCGGGGCCTCGGGCACCAGCAGGACCAGGCAGAGCAGCATCAGATGGAACGACAGCAGCTTCACCGGCACATCGAAGGTCATGTTCAGCACCCACACCTGCGCCATGCTCACCAGGCTCAGCAGCACACCCGCCAACCGGGTGCGCGGTATCAGCAGCAGCACACCGCCCAGCACCTCGGCGGTCCCGAGCAGGGTTTCGTACACCGGTGACACGCCGACCTGACTCCACAGCACACTCATGGGCGCGAAGTCGCCGTACGGGGTCAGCAGCGTGGTGAGCGCGGGCTCGGGCATCTGCGTCGGAATCGCTTTGGCGAACCCGTATCCGAGCATCTGACCGGCCAGGCACAACCGGATGAAGAGCAGGAACCACGCGGACAGGCGGTGATACTCGGTCCGGGTGCGGTCCAGCATGGTCCAGAGCACGGTCCCGGCCGCCGCGATCACGAGCAGGCAGAACACCAGGATCCAGAAGACCACCTGATCACCGCTGCCCGTGCTGTGCAGCGCCACATCGGTCCCGAAGACGGTGTGGCCCGTCCACTTCACCACGGGCAGGGACACGCTCATCCAGAGGCGGGGCCAGTCGTCCGGGAGCCAGCGTTGCAGCGGTCCTGCGAAGTCGATCAGCATTTGCGGGTAGAAGACGCAGAAGAGCCCGAAGTACAGGAATCCGAAGCGAAAGAGAATGCGTCCGATCGGATTCCAGGACCGTGCGGGTTCGGTGTCCCTCCCCTCCCGATCGGTCGTGGTGTCGATTGTCTGCACGCCCATGCCCCGTCCCTCACTTCCATTCGGAAGCTCCGACGGTAGGCGGTCCGGCGGTCCGCACGCTTCCGGATTCACCCTGAGCCGACCCGGAATATGCCTGATAGGAACTACTTCTCGAGGCGTACGTGGCAGCACGACCACGACGTGGCGACCAAGCCACATCCCAGTCACCGGTACTGGTGAATCGGGTCTCGCCGATCCTCTACCGGAGCTATTTAGAACGCGTTACATTTCACCCAACGTGCCGACCGGGCTTACCACAGCGGCGACTCGGCCGCATCCGGTAGCCCGCAGGCACACTCCGCTACACCCGCGCAGGGAGGACCCCATGACTTCGGCCCACGCCGATCCCAACCAGCGGATGGAACTCACGGTTTCCGACCAGAACCTCGATGAACTCGCGACCGAACTCGCGCAGTGGCTCGGGACCAAGGTCGAGGCCGACGAGCCGCCGCAGGTCACCTCGATCACCCGGCCGCAGGCCGGCGGCATGTCCAGCACCACGCTGCTCTTCGACGCCGAGTGGACCGAGCAGGGGCAGGCGGCCGGCGGGTCCTTCGTGGCGCGGCTCGCGCCCGATCAGAGCTCCTTCCCGGTGTTCGAGAACTACGACCTGGCAACACAGTTCGCGGTGATGGCCGGTGTCGCCGAGGCCACCGACCTGCCGGTGCCGCCGCTGTGCTGGCTGGAGACCGGTTCCGACAATGTGCTCGGCGCACCGTTCTTCGTCATGCGCCGCGTGAACGGCCGTGTGCCCGAGGACAATCCGCCGTACGTGTTCATCGGCTGGCTGCACGAGGCCACCCCGGAGCAGCGCTACCAGGTGACCTGCCGGACCATCGAGATCATCGCCGAGGTGCACTCGATTCCCGATCCGGCCCAGCGGTTCCCGATGCTGGCGGGCGAGGGCTCGGCGCTGCGGCGGCACTTCGAGGCCCAGCGGGCGTGGTACGACTGGGCGCTCGCCCGCGACGGCTTCCGCATCCCGCTGCTGGAGCGCACTTTCGACTGGCTCGAGGAGAACTTCCCCACCGATACCGGACCGGACGTGCTGAGCTGGGGCGACGCCCGGCCGGGCAATGTCATGTTCGACGAGTTCGATCCGGTCGCGGTGCTGGACTGGGAGATGGCCGCCATCGGCCCGCGGGAACTCGACGTGGCCTGGACGATTCTCATCCACCGGTTCTTCCAGGACATCGCCACGCGGTTCGACCAGCCGGGCCTGGCCGACTACATGCGGCGCGCCGATGTGGAGAAGCTCTACGAGGAGGCCAGCGGGCACGCCGTGCGCGACCTGGACTGGTACCTCATGTACGCCGCGCTACGGCACGGCATCGTGATGGCCCGCATCCGGCGGCGGATGATCCACTTCGGTGAGGCGGCCGACAACGACGATCGCGACGACTACGTGATGCACCGGCATCTGCTGGAAGCCATGCTCGACGGCACCTACTCGTGGGATTGAGAGATGACGCAGAATCAGATCAACTCGCTCGACGAATACCCGATCCACCAGACCCCGCTGTCCATGTCGCGGGTCGGGACCAGTGATCGGAACTTCTACGACCGCAACTACTTCAACGCGCTCGACACCGGCAGCGACACCTTCCTGGTCACCGGTTTCGGCGTATATCCGAACCTGGGCGTGACCGACGCGTTCGCGACCGTCCGCCGCGGTGACACCCAGCGGGCCGTGCGGTTCTCCGACGCCCTGGCCGAGCGCAGCCTCGAGCCCAAGGTCGGCGGCTACCGGATCGAGATCGCCGAACCGCTGCAGAAGATCCGCGTGCTCTGCGAACACGAGGACCTGTCCTTCGACCTGACCTGGGAGGGTTCCTTCCCGGCCATGGCCGAACAGCCGCACACCATCCTCACCGGCGTGCACCGGCCCATCATCGACGCGCAGCGCTTCGCGCAGGTCGGAACCTGGTCGGGCACACTGCATGTCGACGGCACCGACATCAGCGTGGACCCGTCAGCGTGGTGCGGCACCCGCGACCGCTCCTGGGGCATCCGCCCGGTCGGCGAATCCGATCACCCCGGCCGGTTGGGGTCCGAACCGTCCGAAGGCTTCTGGTGGCTGTACGTGCCGCTGCTGTTCGACGAGTTCTCCATCATCGTCATCGTGCAGGAGGAGCCCAACGGCTTCCGCACCCTCAACGACGCCACCCGGATCTGGAAGGACGGGCGAGTCGAGCAACTGGGCTGGCCCCGTGTGCATCTGACGTACAAGTCCGGCACGCGCATCCCGACGCGGGTGCGCCTGGATCTCACCACGCCCGACGGCAAGCCGCTCGAGGTCGAGGTCGAGGCCGGAACCTTCATGGCCCTCAATGTCGGTTGCGGCTACGGCGGCGACCCCGATTGGCAGCACGGCCAATGGAAGGGCCGCGACTGGTCCGAGAGCAAGCTCTACGACCTGACCGATCCGGCCATTGCGGGGCGCATTCCGTTCGGCGTCATCGACCACGTCGGCAAGGCGCGCTGTGGCGACGCCGAGGGCTGGGGACTGTTCGAGCACGGCACCATGGGGCGCCACGATCCGACCGGATTCGCCGATTGGGGTGCTGTCGCACCCTGATCGCGCACAGCCGCAGCCCTCGCCGGCAACCAACCACCCGGCGGGGGCTGCGGCGTGCGAGAGTGACATCACATGTCGGCAATTCCGGTGGCCTACTGCGGAATTCACTGATCGCGGACGCCGCGGCCCGGATGAGGAAGTGGTCAGGTGGAGGGCCACCAGTAAGTGGCGACCATGTAGAGGCTGAGTAGGAAGCCTGCAATGAAGATCAGGGCACCGATCGCGAGTGCCCAGGTGGGGCGCCAGCCGTGGCGTCGGGCTATGCGACCGAGCTGCCAGGAGACGGCGCCACCGGCTGCCCAGGTGTACAGGGGGAAGGCGCCCAGGCCCAGGATGATCTGGGGTGGGCAAGGGTGCCGCCAGCCGCAGAACTCTGGGATGCCGTCCAGGTCTCTGATGATGAGGAAGGACAGGAAGGCTGTGGCGCAGAAGCCGACGGTGCCCCAGAAACGCCACCACATCAGGAAGCTGCGCCAGCCGTCGGGTACGAGGGTGGGATACGCCACAAGGCAAAAGATAAAGAACAAAACGCAAAAAACAAAAGACCAAAGATGCCTGGAGAAGGGAGGGGGGCAGACTTGGGGACGCGCCTTCGTCTACCAGCCCGCTCACCTTTGAACCTGCATGTGGGTGTCGATGCCGGAGGTATTCGCTTAGGTCTCGGGGTTGGGGTATCCGCAGGATGGGATGTCGCGAGGAGAAGACCGCTGTGGTTGTTCGGTGTTCGGCGATTTCAGGGTGGGCTTGCGGTGGGTTTTGTCCGTAGAAGGCGATGCGTACGGTCCGTGGGCCGGGATCGGTGGGTGGCGGCTCTCAACCCGGCGTCAGCTCGAGTCCGGTAGGGCAGGCGACGCAACCACACTCCCCGGTCCCTGCGCACGCCAACAGCACACGAGCAGCCGGGAATCACGCCGCCCGTGAACCCCACCTTCGGCAACTGGAATCGATGGCAGCGGTGACCGACTCGCCGACGTGATGTCTGTCGTTCACGCGAGGAATGCCAGTCGGGTCAAGACGTTTCGGGGCGATCCACCCGGTGCGCCCCCGATACGGGGAATCCTTCCCCACGACAACGGTTTTCCAACCGTCGGGACCGTCGTTGACCAGCGCGTGGCAGTGATCGCAGGCCAAGGTCAGGTTGGTCAGATCGGTGGGCCGCCCTTGGCCCAGTCGGTGATGTGGTGCACCGCGCACATCGAGGCGGGTGCGTCGCATCCGGGTCGGGTGCAGCCCTTGTCGCGGGCGATCAACGCCAAACGCTGAGCCGGAGTGGCCAGGCGCTGGCAGCGACCCAGGTACAGCGGCAGCCCGTCGGCGTCGAGGACCACCAGCACCGGGCGGGTCCCCTCGGCCATCTTCAACGCCTCGTTGATCGACACGTGGCCACCGGAGGCGGTGGTCGCGACCCCGGCCCCATGCTCGAGATCCGCGACGGACATGGTCAGGATGGCCTGTACCGGCAGGCCGCGGTGGGAGCCGAGCTTGGCGGGGTCGACACC
Organism: Nocardia sp. NPDC004711; assembly: GCF_053601595.1. Classification (NCBI taxonomy): domain Bacteria; kingdom Bacillati; phylum Actinomycetota; class Actinomycetes; order Mycobacteriales; family Nocardiaceae; genus Nocardia; species Nocardia sp. NPDC004711. Next base: position 39,436 of record NZ_JBSGCB010000051.1, read on the forward strand.
GGGCTGCAGCAACGCGAACAACGCGTCGTGGGTGCGCTGCCCGGCATCGCGACGGTCGCGACGGGCCGCGGCCTCGAGGACCTTCGAGTCGACGACCTTGATTGTGGCGGTAACGCTGTCGGCGTCGTCGATGTTGCACATGCCCGGACGGGCGAGCTTGGCGAAGACGGCATCCAGCAGTGCCCGCAGTTCGGGGGTGATCCAGCCCTCGATCCACGACATCCCGTCCACCCCGGGACGGCCGAGGATCAAGCCGCGGCGGCGACGGCGGTCGGTGTCGGAGACGACCTTGCCGTCGGGGTCGATACGGGCGAGGATGTCGCGGCCGATCTTGGGCAGGTCATCGGGCCAGCCGATGCGGGAGTGATCGACCAAGAGGTGTTCGGCTTCCGCGCGCGTCTCGGCGGGGATGTCGGTGGGCAGGTGGTTCATCACGTCGATGATGTTGCGGACGTGATCGCGTGAGATGTCGCCTGTCTCATAGGCTTCGGCGGTCTTCTCCAGCGCGGCCGGGCGCAGATGACCGGTGGGTTCGAAGAATTCTCCGCACTGGTGGGTGATCTTCACCCGCACCGACGCGTCATACCTCGACAACCCCAACGTCTGGCGCAGGAACGGCACTACGCCCTTCGCTCCACTGCCTTCGGGCAGCGAACGATTGCAGGCTTCGATGATCAGGCGTGAATCCAGCGCCGACAGTTGACGTTTGCAGGTTTCCAACCGCTGCATCAACTCCACGACATCACCGTCGGCGAGCGGAGTGAGGTTCCCGCGGAGGACGGAATTCGACAGGGCTTCGACGGCGGCCGCCAGTTCTGCGATGCCGCAGTTGTCGAGTGTCACCCCCGTCGAAGTCATGCACTAATTCTATCGCTATCCCACACCCATCGGAACCCGAAATGTCCTATATCCCAACATAATTCAACTCCACTGAATCTGAAATAACCATTGCCTCAATGGATTTCAATGAGACAGTGGATCGGTTTCAAGAACCGCCGGCGAGGGAGTCGACGATCTTGCCGATCCGGCGAGTGCGGGTCTCCGGTTTCTTGGCGTCGGTCACGGCGGTGACGTGCTCACGGCGGCTGGTGTACGAGAGCCTGTCGAAGGCGTCCTGTACCCCCGCCTCCCGCAGTGCGGCGGCGAGGTCGTCGGGGACAGCTATGGTGCGTTCCACGGTGTCACGCTCGACAGTGACGGCGACCCGGTCTCCAGCCCCCTTGCCGAGTTCGGCGCGGATCGCCTTCAGCAGGCCCAGGCACGGTCCCGCACCCATGGTGGCGATGGCGCCTCGGTACGGGATGCCGTCGAAGGTGGCCTGAACCGGGATGCGGCCACCGCCGCCGAGGGCGGTGATGATGTCGGGGGGAATGCGAATGTATGCACCACCGTTGGCAGCGGTTTCGATGACGCCGTCGAATCGTTGCATGGGTGCACGATATAGCGATCACTCAGCAATCCGAAGGTGTGTTAACAAATATTAAGTAACCGAGAACCAACCGTTTCGGAAGCTTCACCGCCGCTGCCCCGGAAGCCCCTTCCGAGAACTTGTTTCACTGCCTGCGAAGAGGTTTTCCCAGGTCGCGACCGCAAGGTGTGACCTCGGCCGCTACCCCTCAGTGACCGGAACATTGCGGCGATCTCACAGCTCACAAATGCGCTTCGAGCATTGTGAGCAAACCGTTTTGACGCCTCCCCCGGCGTCCCTACAGTCGAGCCAGCAGCCCGGTTTTCCAGCTCGAAGGGGGCGTTATGGCTATTACGCGGAACGGACACTCGTCCGCCGATGCGCTGCTTCGACTGGGGAAGTACTTCAACCGCGGCGAGGTGTCCGGTGACCTGCGCACCCTGCACAAGGTGGGCGGGCGCGAGGCCGACGAGTTCTACCGGGACCGGTGGTCGCACGACAAGGTGGTGCGGTCCACGCACGGCGTGAACTGCACCGGTTCGTGCTCGTGGAAGATCTACGTCTCCGACGGCGTGATCACCTGGGAGTCGCAGCAGACCGACTACCCGAGCGTCGGCGCCGACAAGCCGGAGTACGAGCCGCGCGGCTGTCCGCGTGGTGCGTCGTTCTCCTGGTACACCTACTCCCCCGCGCGCATCCGCTACCCGTACGTGCGTGGCACGCTGCTGGAGCTGTACCGCGACGCCAAGACGCGGCTCAAGGATCCGGTGCTGGCGTGGGAGTCCATCGTCGAGGACGCGGACCGGGCCAAGGCCTACAAGTCGGCGCGCGGCAAGGGCGGGTTCGTGCGCGCCGAATGGTGGGAAGCCGCCGAAATCGCCGCCGCCGGACACGTTTACACGATCAAGAAGTACGGCCCCGACCGCGTCGCGGGCTTCTCGCCGATCCCGGCCATGTCCATGGTCTCGCATGCGGTCGGCGCCCGGTTCATCTCGCTGATCGGCGGCTCGATGCTGTCGTTCTACGACTGGTACGCCGACCTACCCGTGGCCTCCCCGCAGGTCTTCGGCGACCAGACCGACGTGCCCGAGTCCGCCGACTGGTTCGACGCCGGCTACCTGATCATGTGGGGCTCCAATGTCCCGGTCACCCGAACCCCGGACGCGCACTACATGACCGAGGCCCGCTACCGCGGCCAGAAGGTCGTGGTGGTCTCCCCCGACTACGCCGACAACACCAAGTTCGCCGACGAATGGGTGCCCGCACGCCCGGGTACGGACGCCGCCCTGGCCATGGCCATGGGTCACGTGGTGCTGCGAGAGTTCTTCGTGGACAAGCAGACTCCGTACTTCAACGACTACGTCAAGCGCTACACCGATCTGCCGTACCTGGTGGTGCTGGACGAGCACGAGGGCGGCTGGTCCACCGACGGCGACTACAGCGGTCACACCTTCACGCCCGGCAAGTTCCTCACCGCCGCCGATCTCGGCCGCACCGGCGAGGGCGTCGAGCACCAGACGGTGCTGCTGGACGCGGACGGCAGTCCGCAGGTGCCCAATGGCTCTCTCGGCCACCGCTTCAACGAGGCGGGCAAGGGGCGCTGGAACCTGGATCTGGGGGACATCGATCCCCTGCTGACCCTGCACGGGCGCACCGATGATGTTGCGGCCGTGCAGTTCCCCCGCTTCGACGGGCCGCCGGGTGGGTCCGAGGGCGGTGTCCTCACCCGTGGCGTGCCGACCACCGTCATCGCGGGACGACGGGTGACGACGGTGTTCGACCTGCTGCTGGCGCAGTACGGCGTAGCCCGGTCCGGCCTGCCCGGCAGCTGGCCGACCGGCTATGACGATGCGACCCAGCCGTACACTCCCGCCTGGCAGGAGTCGATCACCGGCGTCCCCGCCCAGCAGGCCGAACGCCTCGGCCGCGAATTCGCCGACAATGCCGAGCGTTCCAAGGGCCGGTCCATGATCCTCATGGGCGCGGGCACCAACCACTGGTTCCACTCCGACCAGATCTACCGCTCCTTCTTCACCCTGACCCTGCTCACCGGCTGCCAGGGCGTGAACGGCGGCGGCTGGGCGCATTACGTGGGCCAGGAGAAGTGCCGTCCGGTGACCGGCTGGGCCACACTGGCTTTCGCCTCGGACTGGCAGCGGCCGCCGCGGCAGATGCAGGGCACCGTGTTCTGGTATCTGGCCAACAACCAGTGGCGCTACGACCCGTTCACCTCCGAGTCGTTCGCCTCACCGTTGAGCAAGGGCACCTTCTCCGGGCGCACGGCGGCCGACAATATCGCGCTCGCAACACGTCTGGGCTGGATGCCGTCGTATCCGACGCTCAACCGCAATCCCCTCGATCTCGTCGACGAGGCCGAGCAGGCGGGCAGGACGCCCGCGGATTACGTGGTGGACGGCCTGAAGTCGGGCGATCTCCGCTTCGCCTGCGAGGATCCCGACGCGCCCGAGAACTTCCCGCGCGTGCTGACGGTGTGGCGCGCCAACCTGCTGGGTTCCTCCGGCAAGGGCAACGAGTACTTCCACAGGCACCTGCTCGGCGCGGACTCCAACCTGCAGACCACCGAGACCACCGGGGTGCGCCCGCAGGAGCTGGAATGGCGCGACGAGGCCGCTACCGGCAAGCTGGATCTGCTGATGTCGATGGACTTCCGCATGACGTCCACGACCCTGTTCTCCGACATCGTGTTCCCGGCCGCCACCTGGTACGAGAAGCACGACCTGTCCTCCACCGACATGCACCCCTTCGTGCACGCCTTCTCCCCGGCCATCTCCCCGCCGTGGGAGGCCAAGACCGATTTCGAGGCCTTCCACCGCATTGCCCGCGGGTTCTCCTGGCTGGCGGAGAAGCATCTGGGCGTGCGCCGGGACCTGGTCGCGGTGCCGCTGCAGCACGACACCGCCGACGCGCTGGCGCAGGCCGGCGGGCGGGTGCTGGACTGGAAGCACGGCGAATGCGAGCCCGTTCCGGGTGTCACCATGCCGAAACTCGTTGTCGTCGAACGTGACTACCCGAATGTCGCGGACAAGATGGCCGCGCTCGGGCCGTTGGTCGAAACGCTGGGACTCACCACCAAGGGTGTCACCACTCTGCCCGATATCGAGGTAGATTACCTGCGCGGCGTCAACGGCACTGTGGTTTCCGGTGTCGCGCAGGGCCGTCCGTCCCTGGCCAAGGACACCCACGCGGCCGAGGCGATCCTGGCACTGTCCGGCACCACCAACGGCCGGCTCGCGGTGGAAGGGTTCCATGCGCTGGAACGGCGCACCGGAACCGAGCTGGCCGACCTGGCTGCCGAACACGAGGGAAAGCGAATCACCTTCGCCGACACGCAGGCCCGGCCCGTTCCGGTGATCACCTCACCGGAATGGTCCGGGAGCGAGACGGGCGGACGCCGGTATTCGCCGTTCACCATCAATGTGGAGCGGTCCAAGCCCTGGCACACGCTGACCGGGCGGCAGCACTTCTATCTCGATCACGACTGGATGATGGAGCTGGGCGAGCAGCTGCCGATCTATCGGCCGCCGCTGGACATGACCGCGCTGTTCGCCGAGCCGGGCATCGGCAAGGTGAGCGAGAACGGCGTGACCGTGCGGTATCTGACGCCGCACTCGAAGTGGTCGATCCACTCCGCCTATCAGGACAACCTGCACATGCTGACGCTCTCGCGGGGCGGTCAGGCGATCTGGATGTCGGACAAGGACGCCGCGAAAATCGGTGTCGCCGACAATGATTGGATCGAGGCCATCAACCGCAACGGCATCGTGGTGGCCCGCGCGATCGTGTCGCACCGCATGCCCGAGGGCACGGTGTTCATGTACCACGCCCAGGACCGCGCGGTGAACGTGCCGCGCATCGAAGGCACGGCGGATGTCCAGCGGGGCAAGGGTAAACGCGGTGGTATCCACAATGCGCTGACCCGGATCATGATCAAGCCCTCGCACCTCATCGGTGGCTATGCGCAGCAGTCGTTCGCGCTGAACTACCACGGCCCCACCGGAAATCAGCGCGACGAGGTCACCACGATTCGCAAGCGCTCGCAGGAAGTGGAGTACTGATATGCGTGTGATGGCGCAACTGGCCATGGTCATGAACCTGGACAAGTGCATCGGCTGCCACACCTGCAGCGTCACCTGCAAGCAGGCCTGGACCAACCGTTCCGGCACCGAGTACGTGTGGTTCAACAATGTGGAAACCCGTCCGGGACAGGGTTATCCGCGTCGCTACGAGGACCAGGAGAAGTGGAAGGGCGGCTGGACCCTCGACAGGAAGGGCCGGCTGACCCTCAAGTCCGGGTCGCGGATGAAGCGGCTGCTCAATATCTTCGCCAACCCGGATCTGCCCACGGTGTCGGACTACTACGACCCGTGGAGCTACGACTACGACAATCTGCTGTCCGCACCGCAGATGGACACCACGCCGGTGGCGCGGCCCAAGTCGCTGATCACCGGTGAGGACACCAACGTCACCTGGGGCGCGAACTGGGACGACTCGCTGGGGTCGGGCCCGGAGCAGGTGGGTAAGGACCCGTTGCTGGCCAAGCTCTCCGAGCAGGTCAAGCTGGAGTTCGAAGAAACGTTCATGTTCTACCTGCCGCGCATCTGCGAGCACTGCCTCAACCCCTCGTGTGCCGCGTCGTGCCCGTCGGGCGCGATCTACAAGCGCGCCGAGGACGGCATCGTGCTCGTCGACCAGGACAAGTGCCGCGGCTGGCGGCAATGCGTCACCGGATGCCCGTACAAGAAGATCTACTTCAACCACAAGACCGGCAAGGCAGAGAAATGCACCTTCTGCTACCCGCGGGTGGAAGTCGGCATCCCCACCGTCTGCTCGGAAACCTGCGTCGGGCGACTGCGCTACATCGGGGTCATGCTCTACGACGCCGACAAGGTCCTCGAGGCCGCCTCGGTGGAGAACGACCAGGACCTCTATCCCGCCCAGCTGGGTGTGTTCCTCAACCCGCACGACCCGCGCGTCATCGCCGAGGCCGAACGGGCCGGGATCTCCCCGGAATGGATTCAGGCCGCTCAGGATTCACCGGTCTACAAGCTGATCGTGGACTACCAGATCGCGTTGCCGCTGCATCCGGAATACCGGACCATGCCCATGGTCTGGTACGTGCCGCCACTGTCGCCGGTGGTGGACACCCTCACCCAGACCGGGCACGACGGGGAGAACCACAACAACCTCTTCGGCGCCATCGACGCCCTGCGTATTCCGCTGGAGTACTTGGCCGAGTTGTTCACCGCCGGTGAGATCGGCCCGGTCCGTGCCTCGTTGCAGCGGCTCGCCGGGATGCGGTCGTTCATGCGCTCGATCAACCTCGGCCAGGAACCCGACCTGTCCATCCCCGACGCCGTCGGCCTCGAGCCCGAAGAGATCGAGGCCATGTACCGGCTGCTGGCCATCGCGAAGTACGAACACCGGTACGTGATCCCGTCCGGCGCGACTTCCCGTGCCCACGAACTGGATTCCCTCGCCACGGGATGCTCGCTCGACACCGACGGCGGCCCCGGCATGACGGCCTTCGACTACATGGCCGACAAATTCCACCTCACCGACACCAACGATGCCTCCCCCGACCAGAAATCCAACCGCATCAACCTGTTGAACTGGGACGGCAGGAGCACGAAAGGCTTGGTGCCCACCGCAACCGGCACCAATGGCTCCGGTGCCAATGGCCATGGCGGAAACGGAGCGAACGGCAGCGGCGCCGGCGTATCCACCGCCACGTCCGGAAACGGCAACGGGAACGGCAATGGCCACCATGGTTCCGGTGTCGACGGCGTCAGCAACGGCGCTGCCGCCGCCGAGCCGGAACCCACCGGAGCCACACGATGAGCCTGCTGAAACCGCGACGGCGCACCGAACCCGCCGTCACCGCGCACGAAGAGGATCGGCGGCAGGCGTGGCGGCTGAATGCGCTGTCGCTCGACTACCCGCACCCGCGCACGCGCGCCATGATCGACGAACTCGATACCGCCGCAACGGAATCCACCGGAGCACCGCGATGAGCCTGCTGAAACTGCGGCGACGGCCCGAACCCGCCGTCGCCATGAGCGAACGCGATCGGCGACTGGTGTGGCGGCTGGGCGCGCTGCTGCTCGACTATCCGAGCGCGCAGACCCTGGCCATGCTCGACGAACTCGACGCCGCCGCAGCGGAATTGCCGGACGCGGTCCGTCCGCTGCTGGCCGGGTTCCTCGCGTACCTGCGCACCGGCGATGCGATCGCGCTGGCCCAGGAGTATGTCGAGACCTTCGACATGCGCCGCCGGGCCAGCCTGCACCTGACCTTCTACGCCTACGGGGACACCCGCAAGCGCGGGATGGCGCTGCTGCGGTTCAAGCACGCCTACCGGCATGCCGGGGTCGAACTCGGCGACGAGGAACTGCCCGACCACCTGCCCGTGCTGCTCGAATTCGCCGCCACCGTCGATCCCGTCGGCGGCGAACGACTGCTGGGCGAACACGTCCCGGTGCTGGAACTGCTGCGGTTGTCGCTTTCCGACAGCGGATCTCCTTATGCCGGGGTGCTGGCGTCGGTGGTGGCGACCCTGCCACCGGTCACCACCGCCGACCGCCGGCGTATCGCCGAACTCGCCGCCCAGGGCCCGCCCGAAGAGGAAGTCGGATTGGAGCCCTTCGCCATGGACCCGCTCGCCTTCACCGGATCGGAGGCCCGCCGATGAGCTCCGCGCTCTGGCTGACGCTGCCCTACATCGCGTTCACGTCGTTCGTGCTCGGGCACCTGTGGCGCTATCGCACCGATCAATTCGGCTGGACCACACGGTCTTCACAGGTCTACGAGTCGCGGCTGCTGCGCCTGGGCAGCCCGCTGTTCCACTTCGGCATGCTCGGGGTGATCGGCGGGCACGTGCTCGGCGTGCTGATCCCGCAGTCCTGGACCGACGCCGTCGGCATCTCCGAGGAGACCTATCACGTGGTCGCCGTCTCCGCGGGATCGGTTGCGGGCGTGGCGGTCATCGCCGGGATCGGCATCCTGCTCTACCGCCGCGTCACCGTCCCCGCCGTCCGTCAGGCCACCACCACCAATGACAAGGTGATGTACATCCTGCTGGCCGCCGCCCTGATCACCGGTCTGCTCAACACCGTCGGCAGCAACCTGCTCTGGGGTACCTACAACTACCGCGAGACCGTCTCCCCCTGGTTCCGCAGCCTGTTCACCCTGCATCCGCACCCCGACCTCATGGTCGGCACCCCCTGGACCTTCCAGGCGCACGGCCTGATCGTGTTGTCCCTCATCGCCTTCTGGCCCTACACCCGCCTGGTCCACATGTTCTCCGCGCCCATCGGCTACCTGGTCCGCCCGTACGTGGTGTACCGCGCGAAGCCGAACAAGTCCGCGGACAAGGCCCGCTACGCCCGCGCCTGGGATACCCCCGCCATTCCGCGGCGCTGAGACACCGGGCGTGCATCGATTTATCGATGGCGCCCGGTCCCGGCCGGTGTTATGGTTCGGCGCGGCCGAGCCGAACGGTTGGGCTCGAATTGTCTTCGGGGGAAACCATGTTCAATTGGTATGTGGGCCTGCTCGCGCTCAGTGGCGTGATCATGCTGGCGCTGGCGGTGGTGCGACAGGGGCAGAGCAGCGCCTCACGCTCGATCAACGGCATTTTCGGCGCGGTCTATCTCGGCTACGCCTTCTATCTCGCCTTCCTTTTCGACGGCGGCTCCTACCTCATCTTCTTCCAGGCGTTCATTCTGCCGGTCGTGATGGTGGTCAATTTCTTCCGCAATCGCACACCGAAGCCGAAACTCACCGAAACGCAGAAGGCCTGGCGCGAGTATCAGCGCTCCGCCGGGCAGCAATAGGCTCGCCGGGCGACAATAGCGCGGTGTTCTCGAAGAAGACCGCGCCCGAGCGGGTTACGCCACCGGCCACGCCCTGCCCCGACTGCGGGGAACGCCGCGTGACGCTCAGCGGGAATATGGATACGTATCTGATCCAGCGCAATGGCGGGCGGGCCCTCACGGACCTGCTCGCCCTGCTCTGCCTGGGATGCGGACGGGTGTTCTTCTACGCCGAGCGGCTCGACAAGGTGCGGGCCGCGATGAAGTCGACGACGTCCTGAGTGCGCGAGTCGGGCTGCTCCCGCGCTGCGCGCGTCAGGCGAGCCAGAGCCTCGTCCAGGCGGGAGCTCGGGCCCTGCTCGGCGAGCAGCACGGCGATGGCCTCCCAAGTGGCGACGGTCGGATTCGGTTGCGCCAGCAGCTCTTCGAGATAGCTGTCCGGGTCGAGCAGGCGCAGCGCGCGGCGGGCGTGGGCGTGGACGCGCCGGGGCAGCTCTGCGCGAATCAGGTCGATATCGCCGGGCTGGACGTGACCCGGCTGGTCGGGGTCGAGGCGCACCGACCACAGCTGGTCCGGGTCCTCGGGTAGGCCCTCGCCCGGGAGCAGGCCGGGCCCCGCCGCGGCCTCGATCGCGAGCGGTGCAAGGCCCAGGCGTTCGTTGCGCCAGTTGCGGAATTCCCACCACGCGGTCGGGGTCGCCCAGGCGCCCAGCCCGAATCGGAGCATCTGCTGTCCACCGGTGAACGTTCGGAATGTCCGCGTCCGCGCCACGGTGGCCGTACCGCCGGGCATCCCCCGCACCCAGGTCGGCTCGGCCCCCTCAAACCCATACGGCTGCAGCAGTTTTCCCGTATCGCGCATCAAGCGGCGCAGCGCCGACTCCGGTTTGACCATCCACGCAGACTAGCCGCGCGAACCGACAGGATCCCGCACCTCGCGATCCGCCCAGGATGCCGCGCGTCGCCCGGACACGCCGCGCAGCAACGCCGAACATGCCGCGCAGCAACGCCGAACATGCCGCGCAGGCACACCGGGTGTGCCTGCGCGGTCAGATCGTCCGGACGAGCGACGGGACCGTCAGTGGCCGGACCAGATGTCGTTCACCGTGGCCGCGTAACCGTCGTTGTTGGTCAGGGGCTGCAGGCCGAGGGCGGTGTCGATGGTGCGGAGCAAGCCGTACTGGTCGGTGCGCTGGGAGCTGGTGTAGCCGGGCTTCACGGAGTTCTGCGAGCCGAGCACGATGGTCGGGACCCGGTTCGGGAACAGCGGGCCGAACGCCTTGGTGGCGCCCTCGTCGAAGGTCACGATCAGCAGGGAGCGCTGCTGCTTCCAGGCCGGGGAGTTGAGGATCGCGGGCAGGGTGGCGCCCAGCCAGCTGTCACCCGAGGCGACGCCGCAGCCCTCCATGTTGTGGCATTCGTTGGCGGCGAACCACACGAAGTTCGGGGTGGTGGCGGCGGATTGCAGGTCGGTCGTCATCTGCGTGAGCGGCTGCAGGTGCGCCGCACAGTAGGACTGGTTGGACTTCATGTTCTGGAAGTACAAGAACGGCAGGTCATCCGGGTAGTACTGATCGTGCGAGGACTGGTCGCAATTGCCGTTGGCGTCCTCGGCGTAGCCCTTCCAGCTCTTGTGCGCCGCGTCCGCGCTGTTGCCGATGTGGCGCGCGTCGATGGTCGTCGCGCCCACGCTGTTGTCGACCAGCCCGTACAGTCCGCCCGCCGCCAGCGCGACATAGTTCGGATCGCTCGGATGCGTCGTGGCGTAGGACTGGCTCAGTGTCGCGCCCTGCGACCGCAGGCCGTTGATGTAGGGGGCCTGGGGATTTCCGATGATGCCGGTGAGGCCGTCGTAGTCCTGGTTCTCCAGGTAGACCATGAAGACGTGGTCGTAACCCGGCACCGTGGTGGCGGGTGCGGTGAGCTTCGGTGCGGGCAGTGCGGCGCCGATGGTGAACGACAGGTTGTCGGCGTAGCCGTCGTTGGTGTCGCCGTAGGTCCAACTGAAGTTCAGCTGGATCTTCACCGCGCGCGTACCCTTCGGCAGGGTGCCCTTCGTATCACGCTGCAGCAGACCGGTTTTCAGGCCGCGATCGATGCTGCTCACGTCGTCGCACTCGGCGGAGCCGAGCTCGGACCCCGATGCGCTGAGGAACGTCGCCGTCATGTTGACCCGATCGTCCTGGGCACCGAATCCGCCCAGCCAGCCATTGAGATCGAAGCTCACGCCACCCTGGTCGATGGCCGCACCCGCGGCCGAGACGCTGATGGTCTGATCCATCTCGGCATTACCGGTGCCGCCGCCGGCGAAGAACTTCGAACCCCGGTTCGACGGACCCGGCGAGGACGCGTCCGGCCATCCGGACTGTCCGTAGCACACCGCATTCGGCTCACCCTTGCCGATGGTCCAGCCCGGCAGCGTCATGCCGTCCAGCCCCTTCGGCGAGCACTGTGCCACCGCCTCGGCATCGCCATCCACGATCAGGTTCGGGCTGGTGACCGCGGCATGCGCCACGGACGGCGTGACCGCGGAGCCTCCCAAGACGGCCAGTGCGGCCGCAGTCGTGATAGCGAATAATTTGCCGTGGCCGTTTCCAACGCCTTTGTGGCGCATACATGTTCCTTTGCGGGTCGTTACCGAAGTGCGCCCCGAATAGAACAGGTTCTAGGTGTCGGATCACCGCTCTGCCCATGGCCGGGCGGTGAACACCACCCGGCTTTTGGACGGACGACCAGCAATGGGGAAGGTCGTGCCGCAAGGAACGTCGGCCAGCAAGTACAGCTATCGACAAGCAACAGGTCGAGCGTGGACTAGATGTATTGACCGGAGACGTTGATAAATCGAGTGCCTCACTCACCGTGGCCATTCACGGGTCTTGCTGTCGCTGGGGGGATGCCGATCTCGTCAATGTCATGGCCGCTGCAGGCAATCTTGGTTGCACTGGCGTGCTCGATACGGGACACGAGGAACCACCGCATATCGCTGCGTAGCCTGCACCACCCGATCAGGTACCAATGGCCGTTCGTGGAGCCGAACATCACCGGTTCGACGTCGCGGGTGGTCTTGCTGCCGTCCCGCGAGGTGTAGCGGATACGCACCACCCGTTGCTCGGCCATCGCTTCCTCCAGCGCTGACTTGATCGCGCGCGGAGCAGGAGGCGCGTTCACCCAGACGCGACTGGCCAGCTCATCGGCCTTCGTCCGGGTCTGTGGATCGAGTACGTCCATAATCTTCCGAACGCCGGCCAAGGCGAGATCGGCGTAGGGGGCATCGGGTGCAGCAGAGACTGCCGCGAGTAGTGCCACTGCCTGCACAGGGGTCAGGCTGACCGGTGGCAGGGTGCCTCGGGCGACTAGCCCGTAGCCACCGCCGGGGCCCGGGCGCGACCAGATCGGCGCGCCACTGTTCTCGAGTGCGGTGAGGTCTCTCTTGACCGTCCGCACGGACACGCCGAACTCTTTTGCCAGTCGCTCAGCAGTGCATCCACGCGGTCCGCTGCGTCGCAGCATCTCGGACAGGGCGTGGAGTCGCTCCGCCCTCTTCATCTCCCGCCCCGGCAAAAAATCATGCCAAAAATGGTGACATACCCTTGTCCGCGAGGCTCGAGAGCATCGTGGTGTGACGAACAACGCGAGCCGCCCGACCATAATCCTGATCGCTGGCCATTGGCTAGGGGCTTGGGCATGGGACGAGGTGCTGGAACACCTGCCCGCTGACGGCTGGCGAACCATCCCGATGACGCTTCCCGGCCTCGATGAGCGGGACCCCAAGCGGGCGTCCAGGACGCTCGATGACCAGGCGACGGCGATCGAGCAGACTATGACCCAGGCTGATGCTTCCGAGGCCCAGCCGGTAGTCATCGTGGCGCACAGCGGAGCCAACGCGCCGGTAAGCCTTGTGCTCGATCAGCATCCTGAACTTGTCCGCCGAGTGGTGTGGGTCGATAGCGGGCCCGTCGCGTCCGGCAGTATCTTCGCCCCGGATGCGCCCGAGGATCTGGACGAGTTTCCCCTGCCGCCCTTCGACGCGCTCGGGGAGCAGGCCAGCCTCGAGGGCCTGAGCACGGAGGCTCTCGAGCGCTTTCGAGCCAGGGCCGTTCCAGAACCCGGTCCCGTGCTACGCCAGCAAGTGGAGCTCACCAACGATGCGCGTCTGGCGGTCCCGACCACTCTGGTGTGCTGCTCGATCCCGAGCGCGCAGATAATGGAGCTGGCCAACTCGGGTCATCCCATGTTCGCCGAGGTGTCAAACCTCGACCATGTTGACCTCATCGACCTCCCGACCGGGCATTGGCCCATGTGGAGCCGCCCCGGCGACCTCGCCCACATCCTCGCCGCAGCAGCGACTTCCCCAGCTGACTGAACCGCAGACAGACCTGAAGAGGGCCAGCCGAAGCGGCTGGCCCTCTTCAATTCCCGAAAGATCAGCCCGGTTCAACTCGCGAGCAGGCTTGGCGTCGCCCCGTCGACGGCTCATCGCATCCTGTGCTCGGCCCGTCTGAATCGGCTGTCCTATATAGACAGGGCGACCGGTGAGCCAATTCGCCGGTATGAGCACGACCACCCGGGATCGCTCGTCCACGTGGACGTGAAGAAGCTCGGGAACATCCCCGACGGCGGTGGCAACGTCCCCGGGCAGTACAACTAGACCTTCGCGCGGGTGTCCCGCTTCGAGCGGGCGAAGTTCCGCATGATGGGCAGGTCGACCCAGTGGTAGAGCAGTGCGGCGAGGGCGGTGGACACGACCAGGCACAGCAGGGAGAAGCCGGCCCAGCCGAGGATGCCGAATTCCCTGCCGCCGATCAGGTATCGGGTGACCAGGACCATGACCGGGAACTGGATGAGGTAGAAGGCGAAGGAGACATTGCCGAGCCACACCATGCGCGGGTGGGAGTTGAGGCCGCGGATGCCGGCCAGGTCCCGGGCGGCCATGGTGGCCACCACCGCCGTCATCGGGGGCAGCAGCAGCACCGACATCTTGTAGTTCACCGGCACCACCCAGGTCGCCGCGTACGCGACGGTCAGCGCGACCAGCGGCCAGGCGAGATTGGTGTTGCGCCAACGACCTTCGAGCACCATACGGGCCGCCAGCACACCGAGGAAGAACTCCGGCAGGCGCGACAGCGGGAAGGTGTAGCTGAGCCAGTACGACGGGGACACCGGGATGTCGGGCTGCTGGAACCAGGCCGGGGAGGCGTGCAGTTCGTAGTGCGGCGACGCGTTGCCCGGAACCAGCCGCGGCGCAAAGGCATTCGCGATGCCCTTCGGACCGTCCACCCACAGGAAGTACGAGGTGTGCAGCAGGGCGATGCCCAGCATCAGCAGGCCCGCGGCCAGCAGCAGGCGGCGGGTCGGGATCCGCATGACCAGCGGCAGCAGCAGCGGAAAGCTCAGGTAGAACAGCACTTCCGCGGCCAGCGACCAGGACGGGACGTTCAGCCCACCGACCGTGGTCCACTTCGGCACCCAGGTGTGCACCAGCAGCAGGTTCGGCACCCACACCACCGCGCGGTGCAGGGGCACGCTCGCCACCACGATGAAGGCGGCGGCGGCCAACAGGTGCGTCGGATAGATCTTGAGCACCCGCCGCCGGTAGAAGGCGCGCACCGACATGCCCGGCCGGAACGACCAGTAGATGATGAAACCGGACAGCACGAAGAAGAACGTGACGCCCGCGGCCCCGAGCTGCATCGGGATCCACTCGTGGATGTGGCGGAACAGCGCCGACTTCTGGAACGGGTAGACCGGCAGGAACACCAAGGCGTGCAACACGAATACCGCGAATGCCGCCCACCACCGCGCGCCGGTCAGCGAGGGCAGCGCGGGCCGCTCCCGCCGGGCGCGCTCGGCGACGGACTCGGTGAGACCCTTCGTCCGGGCCGGCTCGGCCGTCAGGACCGGTTCGGCGGCCCGCGTGGCCTGGGCGGGCTGGAGGAGCTGGGTGGTGTACTGCTCCACCGCGAGCGCGGCGGAGGCCTCGCGCGGGGCGACTTCGGGCGGGCGGGTCATCGTGCGTACCTCTCGTACAGTGCGTTTGCTACCACGGCGTCGCCCTGCGGAGCGGGGTGGAACGGCAGCCCGGCGATATTGACTTTCGGGTCGAACACTCCGTTGACCCACTGCTGCGGCGTGCACAGCCCATGCCCGGCGGTGAGCGCGCGGGCGTCGAGGTATTCCAGGTTCAGCTGCGCGGCGGCTTCCCGCTCGGCCTGGTCGATGCGATTGAGGTACTCGACGACCGTGCGGCCGCGCGGCTGGGTGGCCGGGACACCGGCGATGTCGAAGCAGATGGCGTCCTGGTCGGGCCGGAACAGCTCCGGGTAGCCGACGATCACGATGTGCGCATTCGGGGCGTAGTACCGGATGTAGGTGATGACCTTGCTGATGCGGGAGGCGTACTCGGCGCCGGTCACGTTCTGCGGGTCGGTCATTCGGCCGGCGGCCACCGCGTCGGGACCGCAGCCGCCGACGACGTCGTAGAAGCAGCGCTCGATCGAGCTCCACGGGGACTGCGGGGCGCCACCCCAGACGTCGTTGAGGCCGAACTGCACCGTCACCAGCTTGGTTTTCGGGCCGAACGAGCCCGCCTTGTCGGCGTTGGCGGCCTGGACCTTCAGGGTGTATCCGTCCCCGGTGTCGAGCGACGCGCCCGGACACGACTGGTTCCACATCCGATCGGTGCCCTGCACGCCCATCAGTGCGCCCAGCTGCACCGGCCACGCGGTGTCGCCGTGGTCGCACTTCTTCTCCTGGGACAGCGGGTTCCAGCCGTTGGCCGTGAACGAGTCGCCCAGGATGACGAGTTCCTTACCCTGCGGAACCGAATCCGCTTGCGCCCCCGATGTTCCCGTCATGGCCGCGGCGAACGCGACCACCGCGGCACACAGCCACCGACCGTTGATTCCCGACACGTGTGTACTCCGGTTTCGTCAGTAGCCTGCGCGGGGCTCGAACCCGGGGGCATCCAGGGTCGGCGGCGCGGGCTTGGGCGCCTGCTGGGTCTGCGGCGCGGGCTTGGGCGCAACCGGTTGTGCCGCAGGCGCTTCGGGCGCTGCGGGGGCCGCCGGCTGCGGGGCGGGTGCTTCGGTCGCGACCTCCGGGGCCGCGGCGGGCGCAGGGGCCGCGCTCGGCGCCGGGGCAGCGCTGCTCGCGGGAGCGGCCGAACTGCTCACGACGGCAGCGGTGGTGCTCGCCGGGGTGGTGGGCGTGTCGGCGGTCTTGTCGCTTCCGCACGCCGCCAGCGCGCCGATCAGCACGACCCCGCCGATGGCGGCCACCGCGGTGCGTGCGCCTGGGATACGGAACTTCATGAAACCCTCGAATCGCAAATTGAACGGTGGACTTTTCACTTTTGCGCGGAGTGTACAAGAGTCCCCGACGGCCGGGGTGCGGCATTCAGCAAACCGCAAAACCCCTGGACAATCGGGAAACTCGACGAGGAGGCCATCGATGGTCAACGGTCCGATCGACGGAGTCTCGATGGCATCAGTGCCCGTATCGGTCGTAGATGGCATTGGCGACCACGGCGTCACCCTGGCTCGACGGATGGAAGAACAGGCCGTCGAGATCGGTCCGTGGATCGAACACGCCATTCAGCCAGGGCTGCGACGAGCAGAGCCCATGACCGGTGGTGAGCGCGCGGGAATCCAGGAACTCGATGCCGAGCAGCTGGGCGGCTTCCCGCTGCGCCTGGTCGATGCGGTCGAAGTACTCCACCACCGCGCGACCGCGCGACTGGATGAACGGCGCGACGCCGCCGATGCTGAGACAGACCGTGCTGCTGCCCGGGGTGAACAACTCCGGATAGCCGACGAACACGATGCGGGCGTTCGGTGCGTAGTACCTGATGTAGGTCACCGCATTGCTCATGCGCTTGGCCATCAACGCCCCGGACACACCGTTGTAGTCGGGCATCCGGCCCTGGTCGATCGACTCCGGATCGCAGCCGTCGACCAGGTTGAACACGCAGCCCTGCAACGACTTCCAGAGCGTCTGGTCGTTCTTGCCCCACTTGTCGTTGAGCCCGAACTGCAGTGTGACGACCTTGGTATTCGGCCCGAAAGCGCCTGCCTTGTCCGCTTTCTGGGCCTCCTGGGCCAGGCTCCACCCCGGGCCGCTGTCGATCGACGCGCCCGGGCAGGAGGGATCGGCCATCTCGTCGGTCCCGTACACGCCCATGAGCCGGCCCAGCTGCACCGGCCAGGCCGTCCGGCCGTGGCGCAGGCAGCTGTTGCTCTCGTCGAAGAAGTCCCAGGCGTTCGCGGAGAACGAATCACCCAGCACTACCAGCTCTTTGCCCGCGGGGGCGGCGTCCGGCGAGGCCGGATCCGCGTTCGCCGCGGCCACGGTCGACACCGAGGCCGCGAGCGCTACCGCGGCAGCACACAGCCACCGCCCGCCATTACCCAGCACGAACCTGTCCAGCCTTCTCAGTAACCCGCACGCGGCTCGAATCCGGGCGCGTCCAGGGTCGGCGGCGCGGGCTTCTGCTGCTGCTGCGTCTGCGGCGCAGGCTTGGGTGCGGCCGGCTGCGGCGCAACCGGTTGCGGCGCGACGACCTCCGGCGCGACGGGCTGCGGCGCGGCCGGTTCCGTGGCCGCCGGTTGCGGCGCGGGGGCCTCGGTGGTCGGCGCGGGCGCGACGGTCGTCGGTGCGGGGGCGGCTGTGGAGCTCACCGATGTGGCGGCGGTGCTGGTGGCGCCGCCCGGCGAACTGTCGGACGACTTGTCGCTGCCGCACCCGGCAATGCCCGCGATCAGCAGCCCCCCGCCGATCACGGCCGCGGCGACACGGACGGCAAACACCCCCACCGGTGTTGAAGACTTCATGGGTACCTCGAATTCAGGATCTGAAGTGACGTCTATTCACTTCAGCGGGGAGTGTACAAAACGCGTTCACCCCGCCCACCCCGATTCGGGAAACTGCCCCCAACTTCCGGGGCACCGAATCCGATAATCCCTGGTCAAGCCCACCTCACTCAGTGAAACACGTTCCAACGGACGGTCACATCGGACCACCTCGCCAGGCCGCCCAGGTTCGCGTATCCAAGCACAGATTCCGGACGGAGGGGCCGCTATCGGCTTCCCCGGCCGAGCGCCCGACCCCACCCGCGCAACCCCACCCGATTTGAAGCAATACCACTTCATATCGAATCTTCACGAACTACAGTGTTCGCAAATCGATACTCTCCCGCCAAGGAGGACCAATAGTGAACATTGCCAAGCGTTTTGGTGCAGCAGCCATCGTCTCGATCGCACTCGCGTCGGCCGCGCCCGCCGCCACAGCAGCGGCAGCACCCGCTCCCGCCCCCGTCGTCGCGACCCCGGTGGCCACCACCGGCTCAGCCCTCACCGACGTGCTGACCGCACCGATCCTCTTCCCCCTGGGCTTCCTGGTCCTGGTCTTCTGCGGCGGCGACCCCCAGCCCACCTGCCCCATGGCGCAGATCTACAGCAACGCCGCGACCGGCTCCGGCGTCCACTGACACGAACACGACGAGGCTGCATCGACGCGGCCGGCTCACGAAATGCCCGCCGCGTCACCGCATTCTCACCGCCGGCGACTCCCGACTACCGGCGCTCAGGACAGCACGACACCATCGAAAGCCTTTGACAACCGAGGCTGTTCGCGGATCTCGACAGTTGCGGCTAGCGGCAGCAGTTCGGGTCGAGGACGACGCACAGGGCGGCGAGGGAGTCGCGTTGGGCGCGGTGGTAGGTGTTCATGCCGCGGCGTTCGGACTCGATCAGGCCGGCCTTCTTCAGCTGGCCGAGGTGGTGGCTGACCGTGGATTCGGCGAGGGTGACAGCCGCGGCCAGGTCGCCGGTGTTCTCTTCACCGAGGGGGCTGGCGAGGAGGAGGGACAGGAGTTTCACGCGGGCCGGGTCGGCAATGGCCTTGAGGCGCAGGGCGATTTCCAGGGCGGCGGCGTCGCCGACGGGACCGGCGGCGACGGGGGCGCAGCAGACCGGGGCGGACATGTCGATCACGGGCAGCGCCTTGGGCATGCGAACCAGGTTACCTACCTTCTTGACATATGTCGAAATAGTGGCGCAGACTCGTCACACCAGTTCTTCGACATATGTCTCACAAGTGGAGGTACAGTCTCATGTCTCGTGTTCAGCTCGCTCTCAACGTCGACAACATCGACCAGGCGGTGGCGTTCTATTCGACCCTGTTCCAGGCCGAGCCCGCCAAGCGCAAGCCGGGTTACGCGAATTTCGCCATCGCCGAGCCGCCGCTCAAGCTGGTACTGATCGAGAATCCGGGGCACGGCGGCAGCCTCAACCACCTCGGGGTCGAGGTCGAGTCCAGTGACCAGGTGCACGCCGAGATCGCGCGACTCTCCGAGGCCGGGATGTTCACCGAGGAGCAGATCGCGACCACCTGTTGCTTCGCCACCCAGGACAAGGTGTGGGTCACCGCGCCCGACGCCGAGCGCTGGGAGGTCTACACGGTGCTGGCGGATAGCGAAACCTTCGGCACCGCACCGGTGCCGGCCTCGGGAGCGGTCGCGGACGACGCGCAGGCCATGGCGGCCTGCTGCGGCACCGCGGAGGAAGCCGCCGCCGAAGGGGCCTGCTGCGGCAGCGCGGCCAAGGCGGATGCCGTGGCCTCCGGGGCATCCTGCTGCGGCTGAGCCCGCACCGGGGTCGTTCACCAGGTGTTCGCTTGCCCACTGATTCGATATCCATCAATATCGACGGGTGTCGAATCGAGTGCTTCCGCTGGCCGTGACCCCACCCGCGTGTGAGGTCACGCCCCTGGTCCGCGAACCGTTGACAGCACAGGCCGCGACGGAGCTGGCGGCCGTGTTCAAGGCGCTGTCGGACCCGGTCCGTTTGCGGCTGCTGTCGGTGATCGCCAGCCACACCGGGCAGGAAGCCTGCGTGTGCGACATCTCCGACGGCTTCGACGTCTCCCAGCCGACCATCTCCCATCACCTGCGGGTATTGCGCGAGGCGGGGCTGCTGTCGAGCGAGCGGCGCGGGTCGTGGGTGTACTACCGGGTCGAACCCGCCGCGCTGCACCAGCTTTCGGCACTACTCGATATCGCGCTCCCCGAGGCGGCGGTCCGATGAACACGCTGAGACGACGATTGCTGGCCGAGTTCGTCGGCACCGGTCTGCTGGTGTGCGTAGTGGTCGGTTCCGGGATCGCGGCCCAGCAACTGTCCGCACACGATGTGGGTCTCCAACTGCTGGAGAACTCGACCGCCACGGTGTTCGGACTGGGCATCCTGATCCTGATGCTCGGCCCGGTTTCCGGGGCTCACTTCAATCCCGTTGTCTCGGCAGCGGATTGGTGGGCCGGACGCCGCCGCGGCACCGGGCTGAGCGCCACCGACCTGGCGGCCTACATCGGTGCGCAGATCCCCGGCGGGATCGCGGGGGCGGTGCTGGCAAACATCATGTTCGACCAGCCCGCCGCCCAGATCGCCACCCATCACCGCGTCACCACCGGACACCTGGTCGGCGAAGTCGTCGCCACGGCCGGACTGATCGCGGTCATCTTCGCGCTCGCCCGCACCGGCCGCGCGGCACTCTCGGCCGCGGCCGTCGCCGCCTACATCGGCTCGGCCTACTGGTTCACCAGCTCCACCAGCTTCGCCAACCCGGCCGTCACCGTCGGGCGCGTCTTCTCCGACACCTTCGCCGGAATCGCCCCCGCATCGGTGCCCGCGTTCATCGCCGCCCAAATTCTCGGCGCCGCACTCGGTTTCGGCCTCATCGGCCTGCTCTACCCCGATCCCGTACCGGCGGACGACATCGTCACGCCCCGCAACATCCAGACCTCCTGAAAGGCCCGCCCAGCCGATGACCGCCACACCCAGCGTGCTGTTCGTCTGCGTCCACAATGCCGGACGCTCCCAGATGGCCCAGGGCTTCCTCACCCACCTGGCCGGCGACGCGATCGAGGTCCGGTCGGCCGGGACCGCGCCCGCCGAGACCATCAACCCCGCCGCGGTCGAGGCGATGGCCGAACTCGGCATCGACATCACCGCTCAGACGCCGAAGATCCTCACGCCCGACACCGTGCAGACCTCCACCGTCGTCATCACCATGGGCTGCGGCGACACCTGCCCGTACTTTCCCGGCGTCGACTACCGCGACTGGCAGCTCGACGACCCCGCGGGCAAGGGCGTCGCCGCTGTGCGGCCTATTCGCGATGAAATCCGCACGCGTGTAGAACAACTCATCGGCGAACTGCTGCCGGCCGGTCGGACTGACACCGCTGTCCAGTCCTGAACCGGCCCCGACGACCACCTCTCGACCAGGAGCACCCGCATGACGGCCCCCTACCAACCTGTGGAATCCCCGGCCGTGTGGCACGGCGCGGACCTCGGCGATCCCGCCGAGTGGGCGACAGTGCTCACCGATGCCCAGCGCCGGGAGATCGCCGATACCGCCCGCGCCGCCATCGCCGCGGGCCTGACCGCCGCGACGATGCGACGCGAGGACTTCCCGCTCCCGGAGCTGGCCGAACCGCTGCGGGAATGGAGTGCCACCCTCGCCCACGGACGCGCCTTCGTGCTCATCCGGCGCTTCCCGCAGGATCTGCTCACACCGGCCGAAACCGAGCTCGCCTATGTGGGTCTCGGCCTGCATCTGGGCACCCCGGTCAGCCAGAACGCCGCGGGCGATCTGCTCGGCCATGTGCGGGACGAGCGAATTGCCCGCGACAGCCCCGCGGTGCGGCTCTACACCACCAACCAGCGTCAGGACTTTCACACCGACGGCTCCGACCTGGTCGGGCTGCTCTGCCTGAATGCCGCGAAATCCGGTGGGGAGAGCCGCATCGCCAGTTCCCTGGCGGTCTACAACCACATCCTCGCCGAGCGACCGGACCTCATCGAGGTCCTGCGGCAACCCTTCCACTGGGACCGCAACGACGAACAATCGCCCGGCGAGACACCGTATTTCACGCTGCCCGCGATCCACGACATCAATGGCACACCGCGGATCTTCTACGTCGGCTGGTACATCCGCGACGCCCAGCGTCACCCGGACGTCCCGCCCCTGACCGACCCGCAGCTCGAAGCCATGCGAATGCTCGAGGACACCGCCAACGACCCGCGCTTCTACCTCCCGATGGAGTTCGCCCCCGGCGACGTGCAAATCCTCAACAACGCCAAGATCCTGCACTGCCGGGAGGCGTACACCGACCACGAGGACCTCGAACGGCGGCGGCACCTGCTGCGCCTCTGGCTCACGGCACACGCCTTCGCCACCGTCGAGGATCTCCTCCGCGACGGCATCCCGCCGCGCCGCGACTGACCCGAAGCCACCAGCACGCCTCACGAATTCGCCGCCCGCCCGCTACTGCCGCGAGGTCCACAGATTCCATCTGGACGAGGCCGCCCGACGTCGAGCGAGCATATCCAGATACGGAACGAGCGCGGCGAAATAGCGTTTCGCCTCGCACCGCCCATCGCACGACTCGTGCGATTCCAGCCCGCGCCGCGCGACCTCCAGATTCTGGACGGGATAATCGGGGACCTCATGTGAGATTGGTTGAGGCACTGCTCATCTCCCGCCATTGCGACGATGCCGACCAGGCAGTTGCCGTGCCGCCACTCGGACTTCGACATAGCCGCCACCAACCCGCCGCAGCCGGATCGATCTGCGATGGTCGCGTCCGGTTCCGAGGTCTCCGACCACACAGAACAGAATTGCCGACACACTGAATACGGTCATAAGAGACAAAATCCAAGAATCCCAAGGCATTACGGCTCCCTAAATACCGTCCGGTTCGGCGCTATCGCGCGCTGATTTCAGATTTACGCCGATACCATGCGGTGTGGAAGATTTCGAACTGCGATTAGTGGAATTTACTGCGCCACTTCCAATCTGCCTCGCACAATGATTCCAAACTGCACAACAACGGTTAGCGAGGCTACGCACCATGACCGGATCGACCGTCCCCCGTCGGATGCTCGGCCGCGAGCTGAAGCGGCTTCGAGAACACTCGGGGATATCCCCCTCGGCCGCAGCGCGAGCGATCGAAGTGTCGACACAGACACTGTGGCGCATGGAGTCCGGGCAACCGGGCCCCAAGTTGAAGGAACTCTATGTCAACGTCCTGTGCGCGATGTATGGCGCTAGCGACGACGAAACCGCGGCACTGGTATGCCTGGTCGCAGAAGCGAAGAAACCCGGGTGGTGGCACAGCTATGGCGATGCACTGCCGGCGCATGCCGATCTGTTCCTGGGACTCGAGGGAGCTGCGAAGCGGCTGACCACATTTCAGCTCACCCTCGTGCCGGGATTGCTGCAAACGCCCGACTATCGGCGCGCCGTGATCTGGATCGAATTCCCCATGCACCCAACCAAAGACGTCGAGAAGCTGGTCGAGGTGCACAGTCGCCGCCAGGCGCGGCTGCACCACGATGCCAACCCGGTCGAGCTTCGGGTACTGCTCGGCGAGTCGGTACTGCACCATCAAGTGGGCGGACCGGCCGTCATTGCCGACCAACTCCGGCACCTCGCGCAAGTCGGAGAGACAGCGAACGTCTCGGTCCGGGTCATCCCGCAGGAAGTCGGCAGCCACCTCGGCCTGATCACCAACTCGTTTGTATTCATGGAGTTTCCTGTCCATCCGACCTCGCGGCTCACCGAGCCACCGGTGGTCTACATGCAGGGATACACAGGAGCGTTGTATCTGGACCAACCGACCGAGATCACGCAGTATCAGGCGGCTTTGGCGCAAATTCAGCGTGTAGCGTTGGGCGAAGAGCGGTCCAGGGACTTGATCCTGGCGACAGCGAGGGAGTACGACGCGTGAGCACCGACCTGTCCAGCGCACAGTGGTTCAAGAGCAGCCACTCCGCGACCCAAGACACGTGTGTAGAGGTCGCGCACCTCGATAGGGAGCAAGTCGCCGTTCGGGACTCCAAGAATCCTGGCCCCGCGTTGGTTTTCGGACCGGTTGAGTGGGATGTATTCACTCGGGCTGTGCAGGGCGGACGGTTCGATCTGTCCTGATAGTCCGCCGCGCGGTCGCAGTGAAGCCGGCGGTGCCCGCCCGGCTGCACGCAATCGGGATTCCCATTTCCTGGCCGGTCGCCGAGGCATGAGCTGAACCGCCCTGGGCTGGAACGTGTTTCGATGCCCAGGGCGGGTTCTCGGCTCAGCCTGCGAGCTTCGCCAAGTTCGGGAAGTTGCTCAGCTCCCAGCCGCCGTCCACCACCATGTCGATGCCGGTGATGTAGGAGGCGTCATCGGAGGCGAGGAACAGGCTGGGGGCGGCGATCTGTTCCGGGGTGGCGGGCGCGCCCATCGGGATGCGGTCCAGGAACATTTGTTTGGCGGGCTCGTAGCCCATGACCGCCGCGACCAGCGGGGTGTCCACCAGGCCGGGGAGGATGGCGTTCACCCGGATACGGAACTGGGCCAGCTCCAGGGCCGCGTTCTTGGTGAACATGACCACGCCCGCCTTGCCGGTGGAGTACGGGCTGCCACCGGGCATGGGCACCCGGGCGTCGAGTGAGGAGATGTTCACGATGGCGCCGCCACCGGTCGACTTCATCAGGCGCGCTTCATGTTTGGTGCAGAGGAAGACGCTCTTCTGAATCAGGTCGATAGTGAAATCCCAGTCGGCCTCGGTGAGGTCGGTGACCGCGCCGATACGGGACGCGCCCGCCACATTGAAGGCCGCGTCGAGACGACCGAAACGGGTTGCGGCGGTGGCGATCCCGGCCTCCACCTGGGCCTCGTCGGTGACGTCGGTGACCACGGGGACGAAGGCGTCGCCGAGTTCGGCGGCCTTCTTCCCGAGACCTGCCTCGTCGATGTCGAGGCCGACAACGTTCGCGCCCTCGGCGATCAGCGCGGCGGCGATGGCCGCGCCGATACCGGAGGCCGCACCGGTGACGACCGTGGCGCGGCCCTCGAATCTACGGGCGTTCATCGGGCACCTGCCCGCAGGAATTCGCCGGTGCGTTCCTTACCCAGGGTGTCGGCCTTCTCCCCCAGCCCGAAGACGAACTCGCCGTTCACCAGCACCGCGGTGACGGTGTCGTCATTGCGGTTGACCATGCGGGAGAGGTTGTCGAACTCCGGAATCGGGTTCTCGGCATAGGCCTCCAGGCTGTCGTCCAGCTTCGCCGGATCGATGATCAGCACATCGGCCCGATCGCCCTCGCGCAGGTGACCGGCATCCAGGTCGTACCAGTCGGCCAGCTCGCCGGACACCCGGTGCACGGCGTGCTCGACGGTCATGAACGGCCGGCCCACCTGTTGCGCCTTGTGCACACGCGCGAGCAGCCGCAGCCCGAAGTTATAGAAGGCCATGTTCCGCAGATGCGCGCCGGCGTCCGAGAAGCCCAGCTGCACACTGGGATCCGCGGCCATCACATCCAGCACCTCGGGCCGGTGATTGGAGATGGTGGTGCGCCAGCGCACCTTGGGCCCGTACTCCACCACCAGATCCAGGAAGGCGTCCACCGGGTGCACGCCGCCGCGATCCACGCCGACCTGACCGAAGGTCTTGCCGATCACGCTCGCATCCGGGCACTCGGTGATCTCGGCGTCGAAGAAGTCCCGATGCCAGACCCGCGGACCCCACTTCTTGTCGTAGTCCTTGCGGAACCAGCGGCGGTAGTTCTCGTCGGCCAGCAGTTCCCGCCGCTCCTCCAGCTGGTTGGACAGGTGCAGGGCCGCTGCGCCGGAGCCGAATTCCTCGAACACCGGCAGATCGATGCCGTCGGAGTACACCTCGAACGGCACCGGCAGGTGCTGCCAGCGGAAGTCGCCGCCGAGCCCGTTGATGATCCGGCCCAGCAGCGGAAAGACCTTCACGACACCGGGAATCGCCTTGATGTCGGCCGCCGACAGCAGGCTCACCTTCAGCTTGGGCCGGAAGAAGCCCAGGCTGCTGGCCACCATGCCGAGCATGCTCTGCGGCTTGGCGACGTCGGGACCGCCCTGCAACGCCCGCTTGCGGTCGCGCAGAATGCGATTCAGCCGCCGCCGCTCCTTGCCGGTGGCATAGGTCGACGGCAGCGTCCGCGACCGGCACACCTCGCCGTCCAGCTTGTCGAACAGCAATTGCTGCGAGGACATGCCGACGAATCCGGCGTCCAGCGCCTCGGTCAGCTTGTGCTCCATGGCCGTCAGCTCGGACTCGGTCGGCTGCACATCCGGATCGGTGGCCCGCTGTAGGCCCAGCTGGGACGCCCGGATATCCGAATGACCGATGAAGGCGGCGACATTCGGGCCCAGCGGCAGCGACTCCAGCGCCGCCACATAGCCGTGCGCGCTGTTCCAGGTCTTCAGCGCGTCCACCGCCTCGACCACGTGCTTGCGCGGAATCGCCTCCACCCGGCCGAACAGGTCACCCGCGTCCGAGCCGCCGACATGCACGGTGGACAGCGAGCACGACCCGAGCAGCAGCGTGGTGACGCCGTGCCGCAGCGACTCCGACAGCGTCGGATCCAGCAGCACCTCCACGTCGTAGTGGGTGTGGATGTCGATCATGCCCGGCATGACCCAGCGTCCGGTCGCGTCGATCACTCGCGCACAGCCGGTCTCGTCCAGCGGCGCGGCCGACACGGTCGCCACTCGGCCGTCCCGGATGCCGAGATTACGGATAGCCGAGGGTGCGCCGGTGCCGTCGAACCAGCGCCCGTTCTTGATGATGGTGTCGTACACAGGAATTCACTTTCCCAGGGTCAGGTCGCGGCGCAGCACCTTGCCGGTGGCATTGCGCGGCAGGGGTTCCGCGGTGACCAGCCAGCGCGCGGGCACCTTGAAATAGGCCAGCTGTCTGGCCACATGATCACGCAACTCGTCCTCCGACAACGACTCCGGATCGTCGACCACCACGATCGCGGCGACCTCCTGACCCAGATCCTCGTGCGGCACACCGATCACCGCAGACTCCCGCACCAGCGGATGCTCGTCGAGGACGTTCTCGATCTCCTGCGGATACACGTTCTCCCCACCCCGCAGGATCAGATCCGAACGGCGACC
>NZ_JBSGCB010000052.1:0-65475 GCF_053601595.1 Nocardia sp. NPDC004711
ACACCCTTCGGGCGGCCCGTGGAACCGGAGGTATAGATGACATAGGCGACATGGTCCGGACGCAACGCCGCCCGGCGGTCGGAATCGGTGACCGGGGCATCGGACACGGTGGTCTGCGCGGCGGCGTCCCCGATCAGGACGACCGGAAGTGCCTCCGGCAGTTCGACTTCGATGGCCGTATCGGTCAGCACGCCGGTCGGCTTCGCGTCCGAGAGCACGTAGGCGATGCGGTCGGCCGGATAGGTCGGATCGATCGGCACGTAGCCCGCACCGGTCTTGACTACCGCGAGCAACGCCACCACCAGGTCCGCCGAACGGGGCAAAAGCACCGCCACCAACGACTCCGGACCCGCGCCCGCACTGATCAGCCTGCGCGCCAGCACATTCGCGCGCCGATCCAGCTCACCGTAGGTGAGCTCCTCGTCACCGGAGCGCACCGCGACCCGCTCAGCATTCTCCGCCACGGCGGCGTCGAACAGGCTCGACAGCGTCGCCTCCGAGTCGGCGGCGGGCTCGCCCGACGCCACCCAGATCTCGACGACCGCGCTTCGCTCCTCCGCGTCGAGCAGGTCGATATCGCCTACGGGCACCGAGGGATCAGCTGCCACCGCGCGCAGCATGCGGTCCCAGCGGACCGCGATCGCGGCGGCGGTCTCGCCGTCGAAAAGCTCATCGGCGTAGCGCAGTACGCCGTCGAGCGCGCCCTGCCCGTCGTCGTCGACCACCAGGTGCAGATCGAACTTGGCGGTCGGGTCGGTGAGCGGCACCGGGCTCACGGTGAGTCCCGGCAGGCGCAGGTCCGCCAACCGGCCCTCGCCGCCGCCGAAGCTCAGCATGGTCTGGAACAGCGGATGCGCACCGGTGGTGCGATCGGTGACGAGCTCATCCACGATCTGCTCGAAGGGCAGTTCGGCATTGGCGAAGGCCGCCAGGTCGGCGTCCCGCACCCCGGCCAGCACCTCGGTGAACGAATCCGCCGCCGCCACCGTGGTGCGCAACGCCAGGGTGTTCACGAACATGCCGATGAGGCCGTCCAATTCGCGGTCGCCGCGCCCGCCGACGGGCGTGCCGATCACGATGTCCGAGGAGCCGGTCAGCCTGGCCAGGGTGGCGGCGAAGGCCGCGTGCACCACCATGAACAGGGTCACGCCCTGCGCTCGGGCCAGCTCGCGCAGGCCGGTGGCCACCTCGGCGGGAATGCTGAAATCGACTGTGCCGCCGGTGTTGCGCGGCTGCGCGGGACGGGGGCGGTCGACCGGCAGCGGCAGCTGGGCGGGGGCCGCGGCCAGCGCGTCGCGCCAGAACTCCAGCTGCTGATGTCCGAGATCGCCGGGCGTTCGGGTGGATCCGAGGACCTCGCGCTGCCACAGGCTGTAATCGGCGTACTGGACCGGCAGCGGCTCCCACTCGGGGGCGACGCCGGCCAGCCGGGCGTGGTAGGCCGACATCAGGTCGGTGATCAACGGACGCAGTGACAAGGCGTCACCGGCGATATGGTGCACCACCACGACCAGGATGTGCTCGTCGGCGTTCGAGGGGGCGTCGGGGCCGCGATCGACCACGAGCAGCGCGATGCGCGAAGGCAATTCGCGGGTGACGTCGAAGCCGGCCTGCGCGATGGCGGTGACAGCGGCCGTCACCTCGTCCTGCCACACCGGGACCGGGGCCAGAGTGAGCCCGATATCCGCGGCGTCCAGGACCTGCTGGTAGGGGCCGGTCTCGTCCTCGGGGTACTGGGTGCGCAGCGATTCGTGGCGCGCCAGCACATCCATGACGGCCGTCTCCAGGGCGACCGCGTCGAGGCGGCCGGACAGCCGCAGCACCAGCGGGAGGTTGTAGAGGCTGGGGGCGTCCAGCTCGTTCTCGAGCCGGTTGAGGAACCACAGCCGCTGCTGCGCGGGCGAGAGCGGAATCCGCTCGGGCCGCACCCGAGCGGTCAGCGCGGGACGCGGTGCGGTGCTGGACAACCGGCTCACGGCGGCGGCGAACCCGGCCACCGACCCGGCCTCGAACAGCATCCCGACCGGCACCCGCACGCCGAGTTCCGCGCCGGTGCGGGCGGCAACCTGGGTGGCCAGCAGCGAGCTGCCGCCGAGGGTGAAGAAGTCGTCATCCAGACCGACCCGGTCGAGGCCGAGCACCTCGGCGAAGACGCGGGCCACCACCCGCTGCGCGGCGTCCACCGGGGCGCGGAAGCGCTTGGCGGCCAGGGTCGGAACGGGCAGGGCCGCGCGGTTCAGCTTGCCGCTGCTGCCCAGCGGAAACTCGGTGAGCTCCACGACGGCGGTCGGCACCATGTAAGGCGGCAGCAGCGCGGTCAGCCGCTCCCGCAGCGCCTCGGTGCCGATCTCCGCTTCCTCCGCGGCGATCACGTATCCGGCCAGGTAGTCGCCGGTGTCGGCGGTGATCAGCCGGACGGCGGCCTGCGCCACCTCCGGCGCGGTGAGCAGCGCGCTCTCGATATCGGCGAGTTCGATGCGCTGACCGCGGAACTTGATCTGGAAGTCGATGCGGCCCAGGTAGGCCAGTTCGCCGTCACGGGTCCACTTCACCAGGTCGCCGGTGCGGTACATGCGCGCGCCCGGATCGCCGAAGGGGTTGGCCACGAAGCGATCCGAGGTGAGGTCGGCGCGATCGTAGTAACCGCGCGCCAATTGCACACCGGCCAGGTACAACTCGCCGGGCACCCCGATCGGCGCCGGGCGCAGCCGCGCGTCCAGCACGTAGACCTGGGTGTTCCACTCGGGCTCGCCCATGGGCACCGCGGGGGCGAACTCGTCGGCCTCGCGGTAGGTGACGGTGATGGCGGCCTCGGTCGGGCCGTAGAGGTTGTGCAGGGTCGCGTCGGAGACGGCCCGGAAGGCCGTGACGGTCTCGGCCGGGAACGCCTCGCCGGCGACGAAAACGTCACGCAGCGAATCCAATTCGCCCGGCTCGGCGTGCGCGGCGAATACCGACAGCATCGAGGGCACGAAGTCGGTCAGCGTGACGCCCCGCGCGGCAATGGTTTCCGCCAGGTAGCGGGCGTCGCGGTGGCCGTCCGGGGTGGCCAGCACCAGCGTCGCGCCGACCCGCAGCGGCAGGAAGTAGCCCCACAGCGAGACGTCGAAGGTGCTGGGCGTCTTCTGCAGGTAGACATCCGACCGGCTGATGCCGTATTCGGACTGCATCCAGGCCATCTGGTTGGCGATGGCGCGGTGGCTCACGGCCACGCCCTTGGGGGTGCCGGTGGAGCCGGAGGTGAACAGCACGTAGGCCGGGTGCTCGGGGTGGACTGGGGCGCGGCGCTCGCGGTCGCCGATCTTGCCCGCCGCGAAGCCGGACAGGTCGGCCTCGTCCACGCGCAGCACCGGGGCGGCGTCGGTGTGGAAGGCGTCGACGGCGGTGGTGAGCACCAGCGCCGGGCGTGCGGTGTCCAGCACGGTGGCGATGCGCTCGGCCGGATGGCTCGGATCGATCGGCACGTAGGCGGCCCCGGCGCGCAGCACGGCATACATGGCCACCACCAGCTCGACCGAGCGCGCCATGGCCAGCACCACCAGCGACTCCGGGCCCACGCCCGCCGCGATGAGCCGGCGGGCCAGGCGGTTGGCGCGCTCGGAAAGCTCGGCGTAGGTGAGGGTTTCGTCACCGGAGACCAGGGCGACGGCGGCCGGGGTGCGCTGCGCCTGGGCGTCGAAACCGGCGTGCAGCAGGGTGTCGGTGACCTTCGCGCCGGTGGCGTTCCAGCTGCCCAGCACATAATCGAGCTCACCGGCGTCCAGCAGCTCGATATCGCCGACGGCGCGTTCGGCGTCCGCGGTAGCCGCGCTCAGCAGGCGCAGGAACTTGGCGGCGAACTCCGCGACCGTGCCCTCGTCGAAGAGGTCGGTGGCATAGGTGAAGTCGACCCGGTAGCCCGCATCCTCGTCGGTGACTTCGAGGTTCAGATCGAATTTGGCGACGGCCTGGTCGAATTCGACCAGCTCGGCGGACATGCCCGGCAGCGCGAGCGCCGGAATGCCCTGGTTCTGCATGAACAGCGCCACCTGGAACAGCGGGTGCCGGTTGCGGGCGCGCACCGGGTTGAGCACCTCCACCAGGCGCTCGAAGGGCACCTCGCGGTGGGCGAAGGCGCGCAGGTCGTGATCGCGGGCGTGGTCCACCAGCTCGGCGAAGGACCGGTCGCCGCGCACCTCGGTGCGCAGCACCAGGGTGTTGACGAACATGCCGATCAGATCGTCGAGAGCGGCCTCACCGCGCCCGGCGACCGGGGTGCCGATGGCGATGTCGGTGGTGGCGGACAGCCGCGACAGCAGCGCGGCCAGGGCGGCGTGCAGCACCATGAACGGCGTGGCCTGGCGGCTCGCGGCCACCGCCTCGACGGCGGCGCGCAGCTCGGCCGGGATCGAGGTCCGGTAGGTCGCGCCGCGGTAGCTCGACACCGCCGGGCGGGGCCGGTCGGCGGGCAGGTCCAGCTGCGCCGGGAGCTCGGCGAGTTCGGCGGTCCAGAAGGCGATCTCGCGGGCCGCGGTGGACTCCGGGTCCGCCTCGTCGCCCAGCACCGCGCGCTGCCACAGCGCGTAGTCGGCGTACTGCACCGCCAGCGGCTGCCAGCCGGGCAGCATCCCGGCCTCGCGCGCCGCGTAGGCGACCACCAGGTCGCGCACCAGCGGGCCCAGTGAGAACCCGTCGGCCGCGATGTGGTGCACCACCAGCACCAGGGCGTGGTCGTCCGCGCCCAGGCGCAGCAGCCGCAGCCGCAGCGGGACTCGTGCGGCGACGTCGAAACCGCGTGCGGCCGCGGCGATCACGGCCCGCAACAGCTCTCGCTCGTCCGTCTCGACCGGGGTGAGATCCAGCTCGGCGAGGCCGGATTCCCCTGCCGCGCCGATCATCTGAACCGGGCCGCCGGCGGTCTGCGGGTAGTGGGTGCGCAGAATCTCGTGCCGGTCGACCAGGTCGGCGACCGCCGCACGCAGAGCGGTGACATCGAGGGTGCCGCGCAGGCGCAGGGCCGCGACCACATTGTCCACGGCGGCAGGATCGAAATCGGCCGTGCCCGATCCGTCCTGCGCCAACTGGTTGAGGAACCACATGCGCTGCTGCGCGGGCGACAGCGGCAGCGCCTCGGGCCGCCCGCCGGACGCCAGCACCGGCACGGAACCCGCACCGGCAGTGGCATTCTCGGCCAGCGCGGCGAGCGCCGCCACGGTGGGCCGGTCGAAGAAGTCACGCACGTCCACGACGACGCCCAGCGATTCGCGGATCCGGGCGATGGCGCGGGTGGCGACCAGGGAATTGCCGCCCAGCATGAAGAAGTCGTCGTCGGCGCCGATCCGCTCGACACCGAGCAGGTCGGCGAAGGCCACCGCCACCGCCCGCTCGGCGGGCGTCGTGGGCTCGCGGTAGCCGGCGGCCTGGTCCGCGTACACCGGTTCGGGCAGTGCCCGCCGATCCAGCTTGCCGTGCGCGCTCACCGGCATCTCCGGCAGCGACACCAGCAGCGAGGGCACCATATAGCCGGGCACATGCGCGTGGGCGGCGGAAAGCACCGCGGTGGCATCGATCTCGGTACCGCGGGCGGGCACCACATAGCCGACCAGCGCCTGCTCACCGGTCGCCCGGGTATGCAGCACGACGACCGCCTGCGCGACGGTCTCGTCGCGCAGCAGCGCGGCCTCCACTTCCCCGAGCTCGATGCGCTGGCCACGTAGCTTGACCTGGAAGTCACTGCGGCCCAGGTACTCCAGTTCGGTGGGACCGCCATCGATCCCGGCCACCCAGCGCACCAGGTCACCGGTGCGGTACATGCGATCGCCGGCCGGCCCCTCCGGATTGGCCACGAACCGTTCCGCGGTCAACCCCGGACGGTTGAAGTAGCCTCGGGCCAACTGACTTCCGCCCAGATAGAGCTCACCCACGACACCCGGCGGCACCGGGCGCAGATCCTCGTCGAGCACCAGCAGTTCGACATCGTCTCCGGGCATGCCCAGCGGCACCGAATCGACGTCCGCGGCGGTCACCTCGTGGGTGGTGACCATGATGACGGCCTCGGTCGGACCGTAGATGTTGTACAGGGTCGCGCCGTTGACGCTGCGGAAGCCAGCGGCGGTGGCGGCGGGCAGGGCCTCGCCGCCGGCGATGATGAAGCGCAGCGAATCGCTGAGCCCGTCGGGATCGGCCTCGGCCGCGGCGATGAGCACCGACAGCATGGACGGCACGAAGAAGGCCGCGGTGATCTGCGCGTCGCGCATGGTGCGGAGCAGATAGTCGGTGTCGCGGTGGCCCTCGGGCTCCGCGATCACCAGCCGGGCGCCGTTCTGCAGGGGCAGGAAGATCTCCCACATCGAGACGTCGAAGGTGAAGGGAGTCTTGAACAGCATGATGTCCGTGGATGACAACGTCATCAGCCGCTGCTGCCAGTGGAACACCGACTGGATCGCCTGGTGCGTGATGGCCACACCCTTGGGGCGGCCGGTGGAGCCGGAGGTGAACAGCAGGCAGGCGAGGTTGTCATTGCCCGGCTGCGCCAGCCGCGGGTCGTCGGCCGGGGATGGCACCCGGGCCGGGTCGGCGGCCAATTCCCGTGCAGTGGCCTCGAATTCGTCGATCCGCAGCACCGGCACGCCGCCGTCGAAATCGGGCTGGTCGGCGGTGGTGGTGAGCAGCAGCGCGGGCGCGGACACCTCGAGCACGTAGCTGATGCGATCGGACGGGTGATCCGGGTCGATGGGCAGGTACGCGCCGCCCGCCTCCAGGATCGCGTACATGCCGACCAGCATTTCGAAGGAACGCCGGGCCGCGATGGCCACCAGCACGTCCGGGCCCACGCCCAGGTCGCGCAGGTGCCGCGCCAGCACCGTGATCCGCGCCGCGAACTGCGCGTAGGTCAGCCGCTCGCCCCTGAACTCCAGGGCGACCGCGTCCGGAGTGAGCCGAGCCTGCTGGCGAAACTGCGTGGTCAGCGTCTCGACCGGGGCCAGATTCGGTTCCAGCACCTCGGAAGCGGCGACGACGGCGTCATCGGTGAGCGCCTCCAGCACCGCGGTCAGCTCGCCCGCCGGACCGTCCATGAGCGCGGGCAGCTGCCCGGACACCACGACCTGGATCAGCGCCTCCGGTTCCAGGGCACCGCCCATGGCCTCGGTCAGCACGGCCAACTCGGCGGCCAGCGCGCCATAGGCGACGGTGTCGCCGGCGTACCGCAGGGCCACGCGCTCGGGGTCCAGCTCGGCCACGACCGCTATGAGGTTCGGTAGATCGCCGACGCCATAGGCTCGGCGCAGGACCGCGAAGCGGCCGGTCCGGCTGATAGCGATCGACTCCGCATAGTGCATCAGAGGATTCCTTCCGACGAGCTTTCCGAGCTCCGGACCAGGGTCTGCGTCTGGTCGGCCAGCGTGCTCAGAACGTGTCCGAGACCGGCCCCGCCGAGGGCGGTCAGGATGCCGGGCACCAATCCGGCCAGTGCGACGTTCACCAGGGCTTCCGGTTTGGCGGCGGCGCCCATCGCCCGGGCCGTGGCGCCGATCTTGTCGGCGAAGGCCCGGTAGGTGACGGTGCGATCGCCGTGCTCGAACGCGACCGCCTCGGGGGCGATCACGGCCGCGGCGGCGATCAGGGTGGGCAGGTCGGCCGGGGCATGCCCGGCCGAATCTCCCTCGGGCAAGGCGGATCCGGTCGCGGTCGCACCCGCGCGACCGATCCGCTCGGCATCGACACGAATGTCGATGGTGCGCACCTGGGCGGTCGCGTCCGCGACCACGGCGCGCAGGACCAGCAGCAGCCGCTGCGCCAGCAGCCGCACGGTGTGTTCCCCGAAAATATCGGTGGCGTAACCGAATCGCATGCTCAGGCCGGTGACCCGGCCGCCGTCGTCGCGGCGCTCGACCACGGTGAGCTGGAGGTCGAACTTGGCCTCCGCGAGATCCGCCTCCAGCGCCTCGACCACCAGGCCCGGCAACTCCACCGCGCCCGCCGCGATGTTCTGGAAGGCGAACATGACCTGGAACAGCGGGGTCACCGCGGCCGAACGCGCGCGGCCGGTGGCGGCAGAGACCGCCTCCACCACCCGTTCGAAGGGCACCTCGGCGTGGGCGAAGGCCGCCAGATCGCGGTCGCGCACCTGGCGCAGCAGCTCCTGGAAGGACAGCTTGCCGTCCACCTCGGTGCGCAGCACCACGGTATTGACGAACATGCCGATCAGGTCGTCCAAGGCCCGTTCCCCGCGACCCGCGACCGGGACGCCGACCGAGATGTCGCGCTGGCCGGACAGTTTGGCCAGCAGCACCGTGAAAGCGGCGTGCACGACTCCGAACAGGGTGGCCCCGTGTTCGCGGCCCAGCCTGCTCAGGCGCTCGGTGGTGTCCTGGTCCACCTCGAATTCGACCGTCGCGCCCTGCATATCGCGGCGGGCCGGTCGCGGCCGATCGGTGGGCAGCGTCAATTGCTCGGGCGCGGAGGACAATTCGTCGACCCAGAAGCGGAGCTGACGCGATATCAGGCTCTCCGCCACGGTGTCCGAGCCGAGCAGCTCGCGCTGCCAGGCCGCGAAATCGCCGTACTGCACCTCGAGCGGCAACCAGCCGGGTGCCTGGTTCGCGGCCCGGGAAGTGTAGGCCAGCACCAGGTCCCGGGTCAGCGGGACCACCGAGTAGCCGTCGGCGCTGATGTGGTGCACCACCACGACCAGCACGTGCTCGTGCGGGGTCAGCCGGAACAGCCGCATCCGCACCGGCGGGGCGGCGGTGACGTCGAAGCCGCCGGCCACCACCTCGGCCACCCGATCGTGAATCTCGCTCTGCGATACAGCGATCGGGGAGAAACCGGCGTCGAGCTCGTCGGGACCGAACACCAGCTGCACCGGCTCGCCGTTCTTCTCCGGGTAGCTGGTGCGCAGGATCTCGTGGCGCTCCAGCACATCCCGCAGCGCGGCGTTGAGCGCGGGCACGTCCAGATCACCGGTGAGGCGGATAGCGGCGGGGACGTTGTAGGCCCCCGACTCCGGATGCAGCCGGTTGAGCACCCACATGCGCTGCTGGGCCAGCGAAACCGGGGCCGGACCGGTGTCGGTCCGGCGGACCAGGGCGGGCCGGAACTCGGCCGGATCCGCGGTGTCCAGCCAGCGCGCCAGCTCGCCCACCGTCGGGGCCTCGAAGATCGCGGCCACCGGGACCCGCAGGCCCCGGTCCGAGCCAAGCCTCGCGGCCAGCCGCGTCGCCATGAGCGAATTGCCGCCCAGGGCGAAGAAATCGGTGTCCAGTCCGACGGTCCCGGTCTCGGCGAGTCCGACTACCTGGGCGAAGCCCTCCGCAACGGCGAGCTCGAGCTCGGTGACCGGCGCGCGGTACTCGGCGGCGGTGAACACCGGCGCGGGCAGCAGCGCGCGATCGACCTTGCCGTTGGCATTGAGCGGCAGGGCATCCAGCACGGTGATCGTCGCCGGGACCATGTACGTGGGCAGCTCCACGGCCAGCGCCGATCGCAGGGTCGCGGCGATCTCGGCGCGGCGATCGAGGTCGGCGTCCGGTACGGCGGCGTAGGCCACCAGCCGGGCGCCCGCGTCGGCGGCGGTGTGCGCCACGGCCACCGCGGCGGTCACGCCGGGCTGCCGCCGCAGGGCGGTCTCGACCTCACCGAGCTCGATGCGGAAGCCGCCGATCTTGACCTGGAAGTCGGCGCGCTCGACGTATTCCAGGGTGCCGTCCGCCAGCCAGCGCACGATATCGCCGGTGCGGTACATGCGGCCGGGCGAGAACGGGTCGGCCACGAAGCGATCGGCGGTCAGTGCCGCCCGGCCGTGGTAGCCACGCGCCAGCTGGTCGCCGGACAGGTACAGCTCGCCGGGCACGCCGACCGGGACCGGCGACAGGCGGCCGTCGAGCACATACACCCGGCTGTTCCAGGCGGGCGCGCCGATCGGCACGGCCAGCCGGTGCCGCTCCCGCACCTCGAACGCGGTGACGGACACCGCGGCCTCGGTGGGGCCGTAGAGGTTGAAAAGCCTTGCGCCACCGGCACTCCGCTCCAGGAACTCGGCGGCCGTGGCGGCGGGCAGCGCCTCGCCGATGGCCAGCACTGTCCGCACCGAGGCGGGCACGTCGCCGCCGGTGAGCAGCATGCCCAGCAGCGACGGCACCGGGTGCAGCACCGTCACACCGCGGTTCGCGATGATGGCGCGCAGCCGATCCGGGTCGCGCTCGTCACCGGCGGAGGTCACCACCAGGCTGCCGCCGCTGGTCAGCGGCGACCAGAACTCCCACACCGACAGGTCGAAGGTGGCGGGCGTCTTCAGCAGGGCGCGGTCACCCGCGCCCAGCTCGAAAGTGGCTCGTAGCCAGTGCAACTGGTTGACGATTGCGGCGTGCGCGACCGTCACACCCTTCGGCCGTCCGGTGGAGCCGGAGGTGAAGATGACGTAGGCCGGGTGCTGCGGGCGCAGCGGGCGCACCCGCTCGGCGTCGGTGATCGGCGCGGCCGAGAAGCCGTCCAGGTCGAGTCGATCGATCTCCAGCACCGGCACCTCGGTCGCGAAGGACACACCATCGGCGGCCGTGGTGAGAACCGCTGCGGGAGCGACGGTCTCGACGATGTAGGCGATGCGGTCGGCCGGGTGGTCCGGGTCGACCGGCACGTACGCGCCGCCCGCCTTGACCACCGCGTACATGGCCGCCACCAGCTCGATACCGCGCCGCATGGCCAGCACCACGCCGGTCTCCGGGCCGACGCCCGCGGCGATGAGCCGCCGCGCCAGGCGATTGACCCGGGCGTCGAATTCGGCATAGCCGAGCTCGATCCCGGTGTGCGCGTCCAGCAGTGCCACCGCGCCGGGATCGCGCGCAACCTGCGCGTCGACCAGGTCCACCAGCGTGCCGAGGGCGACCGGGTGGGCGGTGGCGTTCCAGTCCACCAGCATCCGCTGCCGCAGCTCCGGACCCAGCAGATCGATATCGCCGATCACCCGATCCGGTTTCGCCGCAACGGCTTCCAGCACCCGGGTCAGGGCCGCCAGGAACTCGCGGGCG
Source organism: Nocardia sp. NPDC004711 (assembly GCF_053601595.1). Taxonomy (NCBI): domain Bacteria; kingdom Bacillati; phylum Actinomycetota; class Actinomycetes; order Mycobacteriales; family Nocardiaceae; genus Nocardia; species Nocardia sp. NPDC004711. The sequence continues at coordinate 11,007 of NZ_JBSGCB010000052.1, forward strand.
GTGGCCTCGGTGAACAGATCGGTGGCGTAGGTGAGGGCCAGGTCCAGTCCCGCGGGCGCGCCGGAGTCGAGGTAGCGGTCCCAGGCGTACAGGTGCAGGTCGAATTGCGCTATGTGGGTGTCGAATTCGACCACCGACACCGTCAGCTCGGGCAGCACCAGCTCGGCCTGCTCGAAGTTCTGGAAGGACAGGCCCACCTGGAACAGCGGGTGCCGGGCCTGCGAACGCACCGGGTTCAGCACCTCGACCAGGCGCTCGAAGGGCACGTCGGCGTGCGAGAAGGCCGCGATGTCACCGGCCCGCACCCGGCCCAGCAGCTCGGTGAACGGCGCGCCGGAATCCACCCGGGTGCGCAGCGCCAGCGTATTGACGAACATGCCGATCACGTCGTCGAGACCGCTGTCGCCGCGACCCGCGATCGGGGTGCCCACCGCGAGGTCGGCCACGCCGGACAGGCGCGACAGCAGCGCACTGTAGGCCGCGTGCACCACCATGAACAGGGTCGCGCCCTGGGCGCGGCCCAATTCGGTGAGCCCGGCGTGCAATTCGGCGTCCAGGCTCAGCTTCAGCTGGCGGCCGCGCAGGCTCTGGCGTGCCGGACGCGGAAAGTCGGTGGGCAGGTCCAGCTGGTCGGGCAGCCCGGCAAGGGTCTCGCGCCAGTACCCGAGTTGCGCCGCCGCCACCGAGGTCGCGTCGTCATCGGAGCCGAGCAGCGCGTGCTGCCACAGCGCGTAGTCCGCGTACTGCACGCTCAGCGGAGCCCACGCCGGGGCGGCGCCCGCGCGCCGGGCGTCATAGGCCACCATCAGATCCCGGACGAACGGGACCACCGAGGATCCGTCGGCCGAAATATGGTGCAGCACACCGGCGAGCACGTGTTCGCCGGTGAACTCGCCCGCGGCGTCCACCAGGCGCAGCAGCTCCACCCGGACCGGCACCTCGACGGTCACGTCGAAGACGGTGTTCAGAATTTCCGGAATCCGCACGGCCAGTTCGGATTCGGTGACCTCGATCGCCTTCAGGCCGGCATATGCCTGCGCCACCGGCAGGATCACCTGGGCCGGGCCGTCGGCGGTCTCGGGGTAGACGGTGCGCAGCGCCTCGTGCCGGTCCAGCACGTCGCCCAGTGCGTCGGAGAGCCCGGACGCGTCCAGCTCGCCCGAGAGCCGCAGCGCCACCGGCAGGTTGTAGGCGGTGGACTCGCGGTCGAAGCGGTTGATGAACCACATGCGCCGCTGAGCGGGCGAGAGCGGCAGCGAGTCCGGCCGCACCCCCGCCACCAGCGCGGGACGCCGGGTCTCGCCGGTACCCGCGAGCACACGCGCGGCCAGCCCGGCCACGGTCGGGTCCTCGAACAGCAGGCGCACCCCGACCGTCGCGTTCAGCAGGGCACCGACGCGCGCCGCCGCCTTGGTCGCCAGCAGCGAACTGCCGCCGAGCGCGAAGAAGTCGTCGTCGGCCCCGACCCGTTCCACCCCGAGCAGTTCGGCGAAGACCCCCGCCACCACCTCCTCGGCCATGGTGCTCGGCCGCCGGTAGCCGGCCGACTCGAACTCCGGTGCGGGCAGGGCGTTTCGGTCCAGCTTGCCGTTGGCGGTGACCGGGAACTCGTCGAGCACCACGAAAGCGGCGGGCACCATGTACGAGGCCAGCCGGCCCGCCAGGCCCGCGCGGACCGCCGCCGGATCCAGCGGCTCGCCCTGCGACACCAGGTAGGCGACCAGCTGCTCACCGCGGGCCGGGTCGGTGTGCAGCAGCACCACCGACTGGCGCACGCCGGGCAGCTCGGTCAGCGCGGCCTCGATCTCGCCGAGCTCGATGCGGAACCCGCGCAGCTTCACCTGGAAGTCGTTGCGCCCCAGATACTGCACGTCACCGGCCGCGCCCCAGCGGACCAGATCGCCGGTGCGATACATGCGTTCACCCGGGATCCAGGGGCAGGCCACGAAGCGGTCGGCGGTGAGGCCGGGCCGCCCGCGATAGCCGCGCGCCAGCTGGTCACCACCCACGTACAGCTCGCCCGGCACGCCGATCGGGACCGGGCGCAGCCGCTCGTCGAGCACCCACTCCCGCACGCCCGACATCGGGCCGCCGATGGAGACCGGGCCCTGGGCCGGCAGCGGCGCGCTGGCGTTCACGATGATGGTGGTCTCGGTCGGGCCGTAGGCGTCGACGAAGACGCGATCGGCACCGGCCCAGCGCCGCAACAGCTCCGGCGGACAGGCCTCGCCGCCGACCACCACCACGCGCACGTCCGGCACCTCGGCCGGGTCGATGGTGCCCAGCGCGGACGGGGTGATGATGATGTGCGTGACCCGGTGCGACCGGATCACCGCGGCCAGTTCGGGACCGACCGACGCCTCGGGCGGCGCGACCACCAGGGTCGCACCCGAGTTCGCGGCGAGCAGCAGCTCCGCCACCGAGATGTCGAACGACGGCGAAGCGACCTGCAACACGCGCGCGTCCGGCTCGGCGAAGTAGTTGCGGGTCTGCTCGGCCGCGAGCGCCCAGACACCCTTGTGCGCGAGCAGCACGCCCTTGGGCCGACCGGTCGAACCCGAGGTGTAGATGGTGTACGCGAGGTTGCCGGGGTGCACCGGACGCAGCAGCGTCACCGCGTCCACGGCCTCGCCCGACGGCGTCGCGAAATCGTCGAGCAGCAACCAGGACAGCGAATCCGGCAGTCCGGCGCGGACGGAGGCGATGGTCAGACCGACCACAGCCCCCGAGTCCGCCACCATGTACTCCATCCGGTCGGCCGGGTAGGCGGGATCCAGGGGCATCCAGCCCGCGCCCGTCTTGATGACCGACCAGATCGCCAGCACCGTCTCCAGCGTGCGCGGCATCCCGATGGCTACCAGGTCCTCCGGACCCACGCCGCGCTCGATCAGCATGCGCGCCACCCGATTCGAGGCGGCGTCCAACTCTCCATAGGTCAGCTCGCGCGCACCGTCGACCACCGCGATCACATCCGGGCGGGTGGCCACCGCGGCCGCCAGCATGCCCGGCAGGGTCACGCCGGTCGGGGCCGGGCCGCCGGAACGCGTGGTCAGATTGGCGTATTCATGCTCGGAGAGGACCGAGATCGCGTCCAACCCGGCGGCCGGATCCGCGGTGACCGCGGTCAGCAAGCGCACGAAACGGTCGGAAAGGGCGTCAATGGTGGTGGGGTCGAACAGATCCGCCGCGAACTCGAACTCGGCGGTAATCCCCGCCGGTGCCGGACCTTCCCCAGGACCGGCACCGACGAAGCTTTCGGTGACCACGACCGAGAGGTCGAACTTGGTCACTCCGGTTTCCAGGGTACCCGTCGTGGCAAGTAATCCAGGCAGTTCGACACCGGTCGGTCCGGGGGCGGCGAACGACAACAAGACTTGGAACAGCGGATGGCGGGCCTGCGAGCGTGGCGGATTCAGCGATTCGACCAGGGTCTCGAACGGCGCGTCCGCGTGCGCGAAGGCGGCCAGGTCGACCTCGCGCACCCGGTGCAGGAAGTCCCGGAAGCTCGCCGCTTCGTCGATCTCGGTGCGCAGCGGCACGGTATTGACGAACATGCCGATCAGGTCGTCGAGTTCACGCAGACCGCGGCCACCCACCGGGGTGCCGATGACGATGTCCGATTCACCGGACATCCGCGACAGCAGCAGGGCCATGGTGGCGTGTACCAGCATGAATGTCGAAACACCTTCGGCCCGAGCGGTTTCGGTGACTCGGACGTGCAGTTCGGCGGGCCAGTCGAAGACCCGCTTGCCGCCGCGGCCGCTGGCCACCGCCGGACGCGGACGGTCGCCCGCCAGCTCCAGCAGATCCGGCGCACCGGCCAGGGTCCGCCGCCAGAACTCCAGCTGACCGGCAAGCAGCGAGGCCGGATCTTCGACCGCACCCAGGCGATCGCGTTGCCACACCGTGTAATCGGCGTACTGCACCGGCAGCTCCGACCAGGTCGGCGCGCCGCCGGCCAGCCGCTCGGTGTAGGCCCGCATCAGGTCGCGCGCCAGCACCGGCAGCGACAGACCGTCCGCGGCGATGTGGTGCAGCACCATGACCAGGGCGTACTCGTCCTGCACACCGGCGGTGAAAACCTGCGCACGGAAAGGGATCTCGTCAACGAGGTCGAAGCCGCGCGCGGCGATGGCCGCCAGGCGCGCGGTGAGTTCGGCCTCGTCGGCAACCGTCTCGTGGGTCACCTGGACATCCAGCTCGGCCACCGGGATCACCCGCTGGTAGGCCGAACCGTCCTCGGTCACCGGGAAGACCGTGCGCAGCGCCTCGTGCCGGGTCAGCACATCGGTCACCGCGGCGCGCAGCGTCGGCAGATCCGCGGACTCACCGCGCAGCCGCACCACGAACGGCATGTTGTAGTTCGCGGCGGTGACGTCGAAGCGATTGAGGAACCAGATGCGCTGCTGGGCCGGGGACAGCGGGACCAGGACCGGACGGTTCGCGCCCAGCGCCACCGGTCGCGCCGCCGCGGAATCGGCGTCCTCGTCCAGGAATTGGGCGTCGATGACCGCGGCCAGCTCGGCGACGCTGGTCGCGGTGAACAGCTCGCGCAGGGTCAGCCGGCAGCCCAGCTCGTCATTGAGACGCGCCGCCACCTGGGTCGCGATCAGGCTGTTGCCGCCGAGCGCGAAGAAATCATCGGTGCGGCCCACCTGTTCGATGCCGAGCGTCTCGCCCAGTACCCGCGCCACCGTCTGCTCGACCACCGAGCGCGGCGCCTCGTAGCGGTGGGCCACCCGCACCGGCTCGGGCAATGCGGCCCGATCCAGCTTGCCGGAGGTGTTGACCGGCAGTTCGTCCATGAGCACGTAGGCGGTGGGCACCATATACGCGGGCAGCGCCCGCATGGCCGCGGCCTTGAGCCGGGTCTCGTCCAGCTCGGCGCTGGGCACCACGTAGGCGACCAACTGGTCGTCGCGCACGATCACCACGGCGCGGGCGACCTCGGGCAGCTCACCCAGCACCGTCTCGATCTCGCCGAGCTCGATGCGCAGACCACGCAGCTTCACCTGGAAGTCGGTGCGGCCCAGGTACTCCAGCTCGCCGCTCTCGGTCCACCGCACCAGATCGCCGGTGCGGTACAGCCGGCCACCGGCCTCCGCGCTGTACGGGTCCGCGACGAAGCGTCCCGCGGTGAGACCGGGTTGCGCCAGGTAACCCCGGGCGAGCTGAACCCCCGACAGATACAGCTCGCCCGGGGCGCCCACGGGAACCGGCCGCAGTCGTGCGTCGAGCACGTACAGCCGGGTGTTGAACACCGGCGCGCCGATCGGCACGAATTCGGTGTCCGCGGCCGTCACCTCATGGAAGGTGACCTCGACCGCAGCTTCGGTGGGGCCGTAGAGATTGTGCAGCGCCGCGCCCGAGAGCGTGCGCAGCCGATGCGCCGTCGCGGCCGACAGCGCCTCGCCCGAGGTGAAGACCATCCGCAGCGAGGACAGCGCGCGATCGGCGACACCGGGCTCGGCCTCCAGCCCGGCCACGAACACCTCCAGCATGGAGGGCACGAAATGCGTCACGGTGACCCGGTTCTCGGCGATCACCGACCGCAGGTAGGCCGGATCCCGATGCCCGTCCGGCTGCGCCAGCACCAGCGTCGCACCGATCTGCAACGGCCACATGAACTCCCACACCGACACGTCGAACGTCGCGGGGGTCTTCTGCAGCACCACATCGTCCGGGGTCAGGCCGTAGGTCTCCTGACCGAAGACCATGCGGTTCACCACCGAGGCGTGGCTGACCGCCACACCCTTCGGGCGACCGGTCGAACCCGAGGTGAAGATGACGTAGGCGGCATTGGCGGGCCGCAGCGGAGCCAGGCGATCGGCGTCGGTCAGCGGCGCGCCCGAGAAGCCGGACAGCTCCAGCTCGTTCAGGTTCAGCGCGTCGACGGCGGCGTCGGGCAGATCCCGGGTCGACGCCAGCACCAGCGCGGGCTGCGCGCTGGCGAGAATGTGACCGGTGCGCTCGACCGGATGATCCGGATCCAGCGGCACGTAGGCGCCACCCGCGGCCTGCACCGCGTACATGGCGATCACCAGTTCCGGGGACCGGCGCAGATGCAGCGCGACCCGCGTCTCGGGGCCGATGCCACGCGAGATCAGATAGCGCGCAAGACGATTCACCCGATCGGCGAATTCGGCATAGGTCAGGTCCGGGGTGCCGGCGAAGCGCAGCGCGGTCGCGTGCGGCGTCCGCGCGGCCTGTGCCGCGAACATCGACACCAGGGTGGCCTCCGCCACCGGATGCGCGGTGTTGTTCCAGGTCCGCAGCACCGTCTCGCGCTCCGCGGCGGTGGCCACCTCGACACCCGCGAGCGGCGTCGCCGAATCCAGTTCCACCAGTCGCTCCAGCAAATCCAGGAAGCGGGCGTGGTGGGCGCGAATCTCACTGTCGCTGTACAGGTTCGGGTTCACTTCGATGTTCAGGTGCACCCGGTCGTTGTCGCCGTAGAAGACATTGAGGTTCATGTCCTCGATGGGCGCGGACGACAGCGGATGCAGCCGCGCGGTGACATCGCCGAACTCGATCCGGTTGTGGAACAACATGATGTTGACCGCCGGACCGAACAGGCTGCGCAGCGGCGGATTGCCCTCGCGCTCGGCATCCCGGTGGATGTCCTCCTGCCGGTAGCGCTGATGCCGCAGTGCGCCGGAGAGCTCGACGCGGGTGGCGTGCAGCAGTTCGGCCCAGGTGGTCTCGGCTCGGACCGACATGTGCATCGGCACGATATTGGCCAGCATGCCCACCGAATTGCGCAGCATGGCGGTGGTGCGCGCGGCCACCGGCAGGCTGATGCCCACCTCGTCCTTGCCGGTCATCCGGGACAGGTACACCGCGAAGGCCGCCACCAGCACCACCGGCAGACCGGAATCGTGCTGGACGCCGACCTCGTGCATGCGCTCCTGCAGGCCCTCGGGCAGCGCCGAGCCGAACAGGCGGTTGAGGGCGGCGTGCGGCGCGGGACGCGCGTTGAGCGTGGTGGTGCCGCCCAGGCGACGGGTGCGCTCGATCCAGTGCTCGCGGTCGGACTGGAAGCGGGTGCTGTCGCGGTACTCCAGCTCGGACTGCACAACCTCCTGCAGCGCACCGACTTTCACCGTCGGGGGCTGCTCGCCCCGGGACAGCGCGGTGTAGCGCTTGGCCGACCACTGCATGACGTTCATGGCGGCGTAGCCGTCGCCCACGATGTGGTGCGCACGCACGAACCAGAACCAGCGGCGGTCGGCGATGCGAATGATGGTGGGGGCGAACAGCACATCGGTCAGGACGTCCACCGGGCGAACCACTTCGGCGAGCATCCATTCCCGGGCCGCCGCAATGGGATCCGGCTCGGCGCGCAGGTCCAGGAAGGTAGTCGGGTCCGCGTCCGCGTCGAGGTCGAAGTACTGGTGCGGGCGGCCATCGATCTCGGCGAATCGCAGCTGGGAGGTGCGCCAGATCGGGACGCCCTCGCGGCCCACCCGGGCCAGCAGGTCCAGGTCCCAGTCGCCCTCGATATCAACGTACTGCGCCATATTGATCGGCACGTCCGGCTCCAGGAGCTGGGCGTACCAGACGCCCACCTGCCCTGGTCCGAGCGGGAACGGGGCCCCCCGGCCCTTCGATTCGTTCGACCCCGACACGTCGCACGACTCGACACCACCCAACTCCGTACCCTGCACCAGAGTCTCCCTTCCTATGGCGAATTGCTATGCCGCCGACCGCTTTCGGGCATCACGAAATGGACCTGCGGCGGTGCGACGTATCGCGCCGCCCAGGTCGCGGAAAACCGCACCGCCCTGGGTGATTCGACGAATGCGCGGATGGGCCCGCGCCGTGATCCAACTAATGCTCGAAGCGGCCTGGACTTCTGGTCCACCGGCCGGGATGCGACCGCCTCCGGGTCATCGCATCCTGGGTTTCCTGCTGCCGATCTCCTCCAACTGTCACCTGCATCACAGGGATGCCGTTCATGCATGTGGACACTAGGCGTTTACACAATAAAAAGGAACTTTTTCCCGAAAAAAAGTTGGACGAGCGTCTAGTTGGCTGACAGCCGCGCGCCGAGAGCGCGATGAATGTGGGTACGACCACATGACAAGGCAGCGGTGTGACCGACCGCACTTTCGGATGTGGAGACTATGAGTCGAAACGTTGCAACTGCGTTGCATCGGCGCCCAGGCGCCGATCCAGCACCCGAATCTTGGCCTCGATCTGCGCATACAGCGGAGACTCACGATCGACGTTGGCGCGATAGGTCGCCCACGCGGCCGCATCGTCACGGCCCTCGGCACCGGATGTCCACCGACTCAAGACCGAAGCGTCGCCGGAACGTAATACGGCGGTGCGCAGACGCACCCGCAATTCATCGCGAATGTCTATAACTCCAGGCGCCGTGGAACGCGGCAGCACCGGACCCGCGTAAAGCCGCACCGCCGAATCCACATCCCCGGAATCCAGTGCGGCGCGCAACGCCTCCACATCCGTGGCGATCGGCACGCGCAGTCGATAGGGACGCGAGCCGAACACATTCGACCCGACCACCGAACGCAAACGCGACATGGCCGCGCGAATGGTCGCGTTGTCCAGATCGGCATCGTCCAGCAGCAGCGCCAGGTGATCGGCCGACAGGCCCTCGGTGTGCTCGCCCAGCAGCAGCAGGATCTCGGCATGCCTTTGCGACAAGGGAACTCGCTCCCCCGCGACCGTCAGCTGCGGCTGCCCGAGTCCGAGCACCTCCAGCCCGAGCCGTTCCGGCTGCGGCGCATCGGCGTTCGCGCGCCGATCCTGACCCGAACGGACCGCGGCCAGCAGCAGATCCATCTCCGCGGCCGTCGCGGCCGCCTTCACCAGCGCCAGGATCTCCGGGCGCGCCACCCGCACCCCGCCGGCAATCATCAGCACGCCCACCAGGCGGCCGTCCGGATCGTGCACCGGCGCCGCGGCTCCGGTGATCTGGTGCATGCGATGCAGGAAATGCTCCGGCCCGTGGATCCAGGCCGCGCGGCCGGTGCGCACCACCAGGCCCACCGCATTGGTGCCCACCCGGCGCTCGCTCAGGTCATTGCCCTCGCGCAGGCCCGCCTCCGCGGCCGCCTGCACCCGATCGGCATTTCCGTGCACCGAGAGCACGCGGCCGAACTGGTCGGCCACCACCACGATCAATCCGGTGCTGGTCGCGTCGCGCAGCAATAGCTTGTCCACCAACGGCATGACCGAGGCGATCGGATGCGCGTCACGGTAACGCTCGAGGTCGGCGCCGCGCAGGCCACGACCGTCTCCGTCGTCCATCGGATCGACGCCGCCGCGCACACTGCGCAGCCATGACTCGAGCACCATCGGCCGCAGCAGGCCGGGCAACTGCCCCAGTTGATCCCCGCCCACACTGAGATATCCGTGCGCCTGGGCGGCATATGTTTCGAGCGCCCCGAGCTGACTGCCCGGTTCGACGCCGTGGTTGGGTTGCCCACCACCTGCGAGATTGCTGACCATTTGCCTTTCTTTCCGCCCCAAAGAGTACCGGCGCACCGAAGACCTCAAGGCAGAAGCCGGACGTTTGTCCGGCAGGTCACACGCCAACGGGCGCCTCACAAAATGTGAGCTACACAGCATTTTGTTAAACACGGCGTGTTCAGTGATGGCGCGGCACCCGCGCGTCACTCCCCCGTCCGGGAGGGTTGCGGTGGCGCTGCGGACCGGTCACGGCCGTCCGCGGAGGCTCGAATCACCTTGCGGTGAGCAGGGTTTCACGGCCGTACGGTGCATCGAATGTACCGCCCGGCTCCCGTGCGCTGTGTCCGGGTGGGTCCGTGGAGGACATCGGCCCGACCGACATCGACCGCTGCACGCGGCTTTCCGCAGCCCGGGAGCAGCGTCGAATTCAGCTCGTCGGCAAGGTCGGCTTCAGCGCCGCCGCGCTGCGAATGCGGGCCGCACCCCACCACAGACCCGTCCCGTAGGCGACATCGTCCAGCCGCCGGCACAGCACGTACCGGACCGGGTCCAGGCTGCCCGGCTCCCGATGGGTGAACCAGTCCGCCAGGCCCTCGGCCATGGCCAGGGTGAACGCGATGTGACGGACCCGCCGCGAGCACAGCATGCCCAGCAGCGTGATCGGCCAGTAGTGCCGGCACATGGCCGTGGCCAGCCGCCACACGCCGCCGGTGAAACCGCGCGTCAGATAGATGGCGGCCACCCGGGTCGGATTGTCCAGTCCGGCGAAGACCCGGCGTAGCCGGACCAGGGTGGCGCTCAGCGTCAGCAGACCGCCGAACACGCCCCAGCGCGACATCGTGCCCAACAGCACCGCGGACACCGCGGTCCAGATCGGCAGCGACAGCGGCGCGGCCAGGCCGGGATGCCGCTGGGCCAGCGGCGCGACACCGGTCCCGTGGGTGACCTTGTGGGCGAACCACTTTCGCAGTGACACCGGATTGCTGTGCGCCACGCGGGCGGCCGGTTCGTAGCGCAGCCGCCAGCCCGCGCGGTCCAGCCGCCAGCACAGGTCGACATCGCCGCCCGCCGCCATGGTCTCGTCGAACCCGCCCTCGCCGAGCAGCGCCAGCCGGCGCACCAGCACCGCCGAACTCGGCACGTACGGCACCGGGCCGTGCGCGTGCACCGCCGACTCGCGGCGGCCGCGATGCACCGAGCCGCGGGTGTGCTCGTAGCGGGCCAGCAGGGTGGAATCCGGATCCATGGCCAGGATGCGCGGGGCCACCAGCGCCACCTTGGGATCGCTGAAGTGCCCGAGCATGACCTCCAGCCAGCCGGTGCGGGGCACCACCTCCGGGTCCAGGAAGGCCACGAATTCGGTTGCCGCGGCCCGTAATCCGAAATTGCGGGCGGCGGCCGCCCCGTACCGGCGATCGCGGCGCAGCACCGTGATCCGGCAGCGGCTTCTGGCGTCCGGGATCTGCACCGGCTGATCCGAGCCGTCGTCCACCACGATCACCGTGTGGCCGCGCAGCGCCGACAGCAGCCGGGACAGCTCGGGAGCATTGTTGTGCACCGGAACGATCACGGTGACGTCCTCCAGCGACGGCAGCAGCCGCGGGCGCGGATTCGCGACGCCGGAATCGAGAAGACGTCTGGCAACCCGAGCCGACGCGGGGTCGGTCACCTCGAGGTACCCGTCACCGATCAAGGCCGCAGCTTCCGGGGCGAGCCGTAGCAACCTCGTCGGCGTTCCGCCGACCAGGAGCCGTCCACCGGAATAAGTGCGCACCCTGGGATCGATTCGCACCCCGAAACCATCGGGAAGGCGATCATGGCGCATTCCCGAATGCTAAGTCAGCCAACCACTGGCAATGATGATTGGCGCGCTGTGTCTAATTGCCCTCCGCTTCGCTCCGGGCGGGTTCGCGGCCCCGAGGTCTCGATTCTTCCCTCCTCCGCTCCTCCGCTTCGCTCCCCCACTCCAAGGCCGAGGTCGATTCCAGCCGCAGTCCAGAATCGAGACGGCCGCGAACCTCTGGGTGACGGCTTCGACAGGTTCACGACGAATGGAGATCTCGCGCCAGGATGGTGACTGCTCCGACAGGTTCACGAGGAATGGGGATCTTGGCCCGGGATTCGGCCTTGTCCACGCATCGGACCGTAGCTCGACGGCTGATGCGGGGAGCGCTCTACACTGCGGGAGGAAAATCGGCAGTTGAACAGGTAGGGGACGGATATCCGTGCCCGTGGTGGTCGAGGCGGTATGGGAGTCGGGCGCATGCAGACAGGCGGGGGCGGTAACACCCTCTCGGAATCCGAGATCGTCGAGGCCGCCCTGCGGGTGGTCCGGCAGGACGGTGTGGAGAAGCTGTCCATGCGACGGCTCTCCCGCGAACTCGGAGTTTCGCCGATGGCCCCCTATTACTACGTCGCCGACAAGCGCGAGCTACTCGATCTGGTCGCCACCGCCGCCCTCACCGGCGTGCGCAAGCCGCCACCCGAATTCGGCACGTGGCAAATGCGATTGCGGGATCTGATCGACCAGATCGACGAGAAATTGCGCAAGCACCCGGGTCTCGGCGACGTGTTGATCGAGCAGATGCTCGGCAAACAGCTGGACCTGATCGCCGCCGTCATGGAAATCCTCTTCGACGCCGGTTTCGACGAGCGCAATGTGCTCTCCGCCTATGCCACCATCCACACGTATCTGTTCGGGCGCTCGAAGGTGAACCCGCGCGATCGGGCGGGCCTGCTGGACCGGGTGCTTCCGGAGGCGGTGGAACGCGCCACCAAACACCTGGCGGATCTCCGCGGCAAGTACTCCTACGACTTCTCGATGGACGTGCTGATCGCGGGCCTGGAAGCTCAGCTTGTCCGGCAGCGGGACGGCCACGTATAGTCAAACTAGAACACGTTCTAGTTTAGGTAGACTGCACCGGCTGCCCAGCACCGCCGGGTTCGAGAGGACACTATGACCACCGTCGACGTACCGCACAGCTCGCGATCGGCCGTGCTGCGGGTCTCCGCGGTCATCAACGAGACGGCCGACTCCTGCTCGCTGGTATTCGACGTGCCCGAGGACCTGCGTGAGCGCTTCACCTACCAGCCGGGCCAGTTCCTGACCCTGCGCATCCCCAGCGACCTCACCGGGTCCGTCGCCCGCTGCTACTCGCTGGCCAGCTCGCCGCACACCGACGACAAGCCCAAGGTGACCATCAAGCGCACCGTCGACGGGTACGCGTCGAACTGGGTGTGCGACAACGTGAAAGCGGGCGACTCGCTCGAGGTGCTGCCACCCTCGGGCGTCTTCACCCCCAAGAACCTCGACGAGGACCTGCTGCTGTTCGCGGCCGGCAGCGGCATCACCCCGGTGATGTCCATCCTCAAGTCGGCGCTGGCCCGCGGCAACGGCCGCATCGTGGTCGTCTACGCCAACCGCGACCACGACTCGGTCATCTTCGCCCGGGAACTGCGCGAGCTGGCCGACAAGCACCCGCAGCGGGTGGTCGTGATCCACTGGCTCGAGCACCTGCAGGGCCTGCCCACCGCCGACGCCCTCGCCACCCTGGTCGCGCCCTACGTCGCGCACGAGGCGTTCATGTGCGGCCCCAAGCCGTTCATGGACCGCGTCCACGACGCCCTCGGCCAGCTCGGCATGCCTCGCAACCGCACCCACGCCGAGGTCTTCAACTCGCTCTCCGGCGATCCCTTCGCGGAGGTCGCACCGAGCGAGATCACCGCCGAGGAGGCCGCCGACGCCGCCAGTGTCGAGGTCGAACTCGACGGCGAAACCCACGAGATGACCTGGCCCCGCAGCCAGACCCTGGTCGACATCATGCTCGCCAAGGGCCTCGACGTCCCCTACTCCTGCCTCGAAGGCGAATGCGGCTCCTGCGCCTGCACCGTCCTCGAAGGCGAAGTGGAAATGGAGAACGCCGAAATCCTCGACCCCGAGGACATCGCCAACGGCTACATCCTCGGCTGCCAGGCCCGCCCGGTGACGGATCACCTGAAGATCCAGTTCTGACCAGCCCGCGAAAAGCGAAATGTGGCCGCCGCGTCGAAAACGCGACGGCCACATTCTTATTCGAGGGGTGCGGCGCTGAACCCCGGTGAGCAACCGAGAAGTCGGTGCTGCCTAGTACGCCGAGAAGACGTTGTCGATGGAGCCGTAGCGGTGCGCCGCGTAGTTGCAGGCGGCGGTGATGTTGGCGACCGGGTCGTAGATGTCCCAGGACGTTCCGTCGACGTGGTACGCCTGGAAGGTGGGATCGATCACCTGCATCAGGCCCTTGGACGGGATGCCCGCGGCGGCGTTGGAGTCGTACAGGTTGATGGCCTGCGGGTTGCCACCCGACTCACGCTGGATGTTGCGGAAGACGCCGTCGTAGCTGCCGGGGATGCCGTGCTGGCCCATGACGAACAGGGCATTCTGGATCCAGCCGTTCAGGTCGTTGCCGAAGGCCGGGGGGAGGACCTGGTTGAACGGGGCCGGGAGGCCCTGGACGACCTGACGGACCTGGTCCTGCTGCGCAGCGGGGAGGCCGTTGTCGAGCTGGGTGGCCTGCTGCTGGACCTGCTGAGCGGTGGCCTGGAACTCGGGCGGGACGCCGTTGATGTCGGCGGCGGCCGGACCGGCGGCGATCACGGCCGAGACGGCCAGGGCCGCGGCGGCTGCGCCGGTGATGGTCTTGACGGGCTGGGCGAACAGGTTTCGTTTCATGGTGGTAACAGGCGCAGAGCTCACCACGGCGGGCACCCGGAGGAACTCGCCGATGCACTGCATGGGTTGTGATGTGCAAGTGGCGGAACGAGATAGGGGATATTTCCCAGCTATCACCGTTCAGTCACGCTCCCGCCGAAGGCGGCGGTCTCTGCGTGGTAGTCACCGGCTCATTTCGAGCTGGTATCGGCCTTCACCGACTGATCACAGACTGATCTCGCCAAGTAAACGCAAACTGAACACAGGATGAACACTCGGTGCGAACTAGCCGAGTGGTTCGTCACAGCAATCTGACAGCGTCACCTGTCCGGCCCGTTTCGCCCGCTGATCACCGCTGCGCGCGGTACTTCGCCCGCTGTTCGGGAGCGAGATGCTCGGTCGCGTAACTCAGTGCGGTACGGCCCATATCCGCCGCGTGCGCGTCCAGAAATCCGGTGAGAATCGCGGAATCCACCCGCTTGCCGATCTCCCGCAGCATCCAGCCCACCGCCTTCTGGATCAGATCGCGGCGATCGGAGAGCAGGCGTTCGCACAGCTCGAGCGTGGTCGCGGTATCGCGCTGCTTGATGAACGCGAATGTGGTCAGCAGGGCCACCCGCCGCTCCCAGAGCGAATCTCCCGATGCGAATTCGTCGAGCAGGTCCCGGGGACGTTCCAACAGCCACGGGCCGAGAATGAACTCGGCCGAGGAATCCACCAGATCCCAGTTGTTCACCCGGCCGCGGCGCACGGCCGCCACATACAGATCGACGATCTCCCGTTGTCGCGCCGCATCACCGCCGCGATTGTGTGTCCCGCCCCCGCGTTTGCGTGTCGCCCTGGCCATTTCGCCGTTCAGAATCACCAATGCGGCCAGCCGGTGCTCGTGCACCGGACTGTCGAGCAACAGATCGATCTCCGAAAGCGGCAGGCCGGCAAATTGTTTCACCGCCTTCCGGGTCTGCGGAACCCGGACGCCGATGAATACATCCCCTTCCCCGTACTCACCCGGCCCGGTTTTGAAGAACCGCTGCAGATGCACCGCGTCGGCCGGATCGGCGAAGGCCGCCAATTCCGCCTGTACCGCGGCCGCCGTCAGGGTTTTCGACGGCACGCCGGTTCCGCTCATCGCGCCTCCTGCGTCCGTGAGCCGGAGAGTCTGTCGATCGAATTCTAGATCTCTATCAAGCGGTTTCAGCCGCGGCCTGTAACAGCACCTCGCCGAATTTCCGCATGTGATCCGCTCCGCCGTACCAGGCCGCCACCAATTCCACGGCCGCCGTGCGGGTGCGCCGCGCGACCTCGGCCAATTCGGCGACGGTGATCTCGCCGGATTCGACCGCCGCCGCGGCCACGTCCAGATCGTGGCTGGCCACCAGCAGCCGCATGATGTGGTGCAGATCGATGGTGGCGTCGCCGGTCCGGAACTCGGCGCCGGCCTTGGTCTGCGCCGGGGTCGAATCCGGCTGCGCCACAGCGGGTTCCGGGGCGGCGCGCCGCCGGGACCTGACGCTCGCCGGACGCTCGGGCTTGGCCGGCGAAGCGGGCGCGCTCTCCCGCAGCGACGCCGCGACGGCCTCCAGGTCTTCCATCCGGGCGGGGGCCGGGCTCTCCAAGCGGGCGGGGCTCTCCAGCCGGGCCGGCGGCTCGGGGTCCGGCGCGTGCCGGCGACCGGTGGGGGCCTCGAGGTCGGCGGGCCGGCTCGCCGCGAATACGTCCTCGTGCACACCGGAATGGGCCACGAAGGGCGAGCCATTGGCGGCGGGGCGCACGGCGATCGTCTCGCTGTCCGCCACGGGCGCCGCCGCGTAGGGCTCGCTGTCGAGGGCGGCACTGGTGAACGATCCGCTGTCGGACATGGATCGGGCGTAGGGCGACCCGTTGGTGGCGGGTCGGACGGCGAAGGGCTCGCCGTTGGTGGCGGGTCGCACGGCGAAGGGCTCGCCATTGGTGGCGGGCATCGCGAGCGGTTCGCTGTCGGTGGTGATCCGAGCCGAGAACGGCTCGCCGTCGGCGGCGAGCCGGGCGGCCACCGCCTCCGGGTCCGCGGTGCGCTGCGGCAGATCGGGGGCGATCCGGCGCGGCAGCGCATCGGGTTCCGGTGTGGCGCGCAGGGTTACGGGCGCGGTCGACCACTGCACGGCCTGCTCCTGGCCATTTCGGCCCGGGCCGGCGTAGCCGCCGGTGTCGATGCCGGTCAGCACCGGGTTCGGCGACGTGCCCGGTGACGGGGTATCGGGATGGGTGAGTCGGTAGCCCGGCTGGCGCGCGGGGCGCGAATCCCCCGGGCCGGTGGTGAAATCGGCATCCATGGCCGACATTCTTACCGGCCCGCGGGAAGGGGTGCGACTCGGGCTGGGGCCGGGGCATGAGCGCAGGCACCGCGAAACCGGCTCACGATCAACAGTATTGGGGTGTTGACGCCGCTCAGCAATTGCTCGGAGCGGGTTCGCCGCGCAACCGCGCGTCGATCCACCACAGTGCGGCGGGCAGTCCCAGCACCGCCGCCGACAGATGTTCCGAGGACGGATTCATATCCATGTCCAGCCGCACCCCGGCCGCGCAATAGCGCTGATCGGTATTCACGATGGCGTCCACCGGAATAAGCGGATCAGTCGGCGAATGCCATTCGAAGATGGGTGTATTCGGCACCCCGTCGTACAGTTCCAGGCTGTTCTCCCGCAGCACCGACATCACCGCCGGATCGTCGATCAGCGAGGTGCTGGCCGCGAATTCGCGCGCACTGTGCCCGACGCCGATCGCCATGATCTGATGGGTGCAGCCATTGGCCATTGCGGGCATGTGCGGCGGCATCGGCCGCACCGCCGGCACGTCGCCCGGATCATGGCCGGCGAGGTCGGCCGGTTACGCGCTCAACCCAGGTGGGTCATGCCCGCCGCCACCACCTGCGCCACATTCAGAATCTCGTCGGCCGTCGGCAGCGGCACCCCGTCCAGGGCGTGCAACCGATCCGTACTCGCGATGGCCAGCATCGCCGACACCCACGCCGCCGCACACGCCCGCAATGTCCCCGGCTGCACCGGGGCCGGGGCGCTCGCCGCCAGCACCCGCGCGGTCGCGTCCAGCAGCTGATCCCGCATGCGGCGCAATTGTTTCCGCACATCCGGGTGGGTATCGGCCTCGCGCCACATGATCACCCGCAGCACCGAGGAATTGTTCTCGCGCAGATTCAGCGCGGCATCCATATTGACCAGGCTCTTGGCCGGATCGCCCGGCACCACCACCGACTCGATATCGTCCAGCGGCTGCGAGGGGACCCGCTCGGCCATGAGCGCCGACAGAATGGCGCCCTTGGTCGGGAAGTAGTAGAAGATCAGGCCCTTGGGCACCCCGGCCTCCTCGGCGATCGACGCCGTGGGAGTCGCGTCGAATCCATGGGCCGCGAAAAGCCTCTCGGCGGCATCCAGGATGAGCTGGCGAGCGTCACCGTCGACCTTCTTGCTGCGACGACGCCCCACCCGGCGGGGCGCGGGTCCCACATTGCGCAGCAGTTCAGACTCTGCTGTGCGCGGCGAATCCGATTCCGCCTTGCGTGATGTGGGCACTGCTCGACTTCCTCCTCACGCTTCGACGCGGAGGCGGCCGCCACCGGTCGGCGGACGTAGACGACAAGCATAACGCGCGGACGCGCCGGCCTCGCTGCGTCTCCCATGCTCACGAGGGCTGTGCACCCGTGAGCACGGAGAGCCGAGGCCGGCACGCCGCGAATCGGTCAGTGATGCGCCGCTGCGCCGAAGCGGCCCGACACCTCGGGCATCTCCGCCAGCGCGACCACGACCGTCAACGCACCCACGATCCACGCGACCCAGGATGCGCCGCTGTAGGAGTGGAAGTTCATCACCCACGGGGAGATGAACATCAGGACGCCCAGCACGCCGAGCGCGTAGCCGACCATGCCGGTCGCCATTTCCGCGATCTGCGCCAGGCCCGCGAGTGCGACCAGCACGCCGAGCACCACGAGGGTCCACAGTGCGCGGTTGCTGTGCGCCACCCAGATCGGGGACAGCGCGGCGATTGCGCCGAGCACGACCGTCATGGCCTGCTCCGCGCGACTCACGGTGAACATGGAATGCCTCCTTTGAAAGGCCAGGGAATATGTTCTGATCCCGTTGTATTCCTGATTGACCGCCCGATCAATAAATGCCCGGATACGATTGGGCCGCATCTCGGGTGTGACGGTCGACACGTCGGCGCGCGACTTCGGGAACCGCTATGGTTGGCGCATGTCGCACTCGGTAGAACACGTTCTAATTGTCGGCGCGGGCCTCGCGGGACTGCGCACGGCCGAAGAGCTGCGACGTGGCGGTTACACCGGCGAACTCACCCTGCTGGGCGACGAGAACCGCGCGCCCTACGACCGGCCGCCGCTGTCCAAACAGTACGTGCGCGGCGAAACCGACGACACCGCCCTGCGGCCCGCGGAATTCTTCACCGAGCAGCAGATCCGGCTGCGGCTGGGAGTCGCCGCCACCGGCGTCGACACCGCCGCCCGGCGGGTGCGGCTCTCCGACGGCAGCGAAGCCGGATACGACGCCCTGGTGATCGCCACGGGTTTGCGGCCGCGTCGAATCCCGGGTCTGCCCGAGGTCTCCGGCGTCCACGTGCTCCGCTCGCACTCCGACGCCCACGCCCTGCGCGAGCACCTCGGCAGCGCACGCAAGGCCGTGATCGTCGGCGCGGGCTTCATCGGCTGCGAACTGGCCGCCAGCTTCCGGTCCCGCGGCCTCGCGGTGACCATCGTCGAACCCCAGCCCACTCCCCTGTTCGCCGCCCTCGGCGAACAGGTCGGCGCGCTGGTGGCACGGCTCCACGAAACCGAGGGCGTCGAACTGCGGTGCGGGATCGGCGTGGAATCGCTTGTCACCGAGGACGACAGGGTCCGCGGCGTGCGGCTGACCGACGGCAGCGTGATCGACGCCGACCTGGTGGTCATCGGCATCGGATCGGTGCCCGTCACCGGCTGGCTCGACGACTCCGGCATCCCGCTGGCCGCGCCCGCCGAGGGCGGCGGCGTCCTCACCGACGACACCGGACGCACCAGTGTCCCGGGCGTCTGGGCGGTCGGCGACGTGGCCGCCTGGCCGCACGCGAGCGGCCGCAACAAGCGCGTCGAACACTGGACCAATGCCGGTGAGCAGGCCCAGCTGCTGGCCGCCGCGCTGCTGGGCGCCGACCGGTCCGCCGAGGTGCAGGTGCCCTACGTGTGGAGCGACCAGTACGACATGAAGATCCAGGTGCTCGGCATCCCGGCGCTCGCCGACGAGGTGCAGATCGTCGAGGACAAGGGGCGCAAGTTCCTCGCCCACTACCTGCGCGGCGGCGAACTCGTCGCGGTCGTCGGCGCGAGCATGGCCGGCAAGGTCATGAAGGCCCGCGCCCAGCTCGCCGCGACCCTGCGCCCCTCGGCGACAGTCGGCTGAGGCCCACTATCGCGGTCGGCTGAGCCTCTACCGCGGTCGCTGAGGCCCTCCGCCGGATCGGCTGAGGCTTTCCGCCGCGGTCGGCTGCGCCACGCCCACGCGGTTTTTCGACCCGCGGTTCGCGGCGGAGGCGGTTCCTTCACTACCGTGCAGGGTGTGATCGTCGCGCTCATCGACTCCGGACTGGGGCTGCTCCCCACGGCCGCCTGGTTGCGGAAGCTGCGGCCCGATCTCGACCTGCTGCTGCTCAACGACCCCGACGGCGCGCCGTGGGGGCCCAAACCCGAGCAGTGGGTCATCGACCGGGTACTGGACACCGCGCGCCTCGCCCTGGGTGAGGGCGCGGAAGTCATTGTGCTGCCCTGCAATACCGCCAGCGTGCAGGCCCTCGAACACGTCCGCACCATGGTCGGCCCCGGCGTGCCGGTCATCGGCACCGTGCCCGCCATCAAACCGGCCGCCGCGGCCTGCCGGAAGGTGGCGGTCTGGGCGACCGCGGCCACCACCGCCAGCGCCTACCAGGCCGACCTCATCGCCCGCTTCGGCGGCGACGCCGACATCACCGGCGTCGCCTGCCACGGCCTGGCCGACGCCATCGACCGCGGCGACCTCCCCGTCATCGCCGAGGCCATCGCCGACGCCGCCGCCCGCACCCCCGCCGACACCGAGGGCATCGTCCTCGGCTGCACCCACTACCCCCTCGTCCTGGACGACATCCTCACCGCCCTCCCCCCGGGCGTCCGCGTCTTCGACAGCGCCGAAGCCGTCGCCGGCCAAACCCTCCGCCGCATGGACGCCCTCGACCGCCCCACCGCGGGCGCCGGCACCGTCCGCGTCCTCGCCTCCGGCCGTGCCGCCCAACTTCCCACGGCCGCAGCCGCTTTCGAATCCGGCCGCCTGCTCGGCGGCACGGCCGCGGTCCGGCTCACCATATCCTGACGCGCGGATCTCCGAACACGGCGAAAGGGCCGTTCCCACACCGGGAACGGCCCTTTCGCCATCCAGAACGCAAACGGCGCCGCTCCTTTCGGAGCGACGCCGTTCGTCAGCGATTCAGAGAATCACCAGTGATTCCGGAAAATCACTTGATGATCTTGGTGACGCGACCGGCACCGACGGTGCGGCCACCCTCACGGATCGCGAAACGCAGGCCCTCGTCCATGGCGACCGGCTGGATGAGCTTGACGCTCATCTCGGTGTTGTCGCCCGGCATGACCATCTCGGTGCCCTCGGGGAGGGTCACGACGCCGGTCACGTCGGTGGTACGGAAGTAGAACTGCGGGCGGTAGTTGTTGAAGAACGGGGTGTGGCGGCCACCCTCGTCCTTCGACAGGATGTACGCCTGGCCCTCGAACTCGGTGTGCGGGGTGGTGGTACCCGGCTTCACGACGACCTGGCCGCGCTCGACATCTTCACGCTTGATGCCACGAACCAGCAGACCGACGTTGTCGCCCGCCTGGCCGTTGTCGAGCAGCTTGCGGAACATCTCGATGCCCGTGATGGTGGTCTTGGTGACCTTCTCGCGGATGCCGACGATCTCGACTTCCTCGTTCACGTTGATGATGCCACGCTCGATACGACCGGTGACGACGGTGCCACGACCGGTGATCGTGAAGACGTCCTCGATCGGCATCAGGAACGGCTTGTCGGTCTCACGGACCGGGTCCGGGATCGACTCGTCGACGGCGTTCATCAGCTCGACGATGGACTCGGTCCACTTCGGGTCACCCTCGAGGGCCTTCAGGCCGGAAACGCGGACGACCGGCGCCTCCTCGTCGAACTCCTGCGAACCCAGCAGCTCACGGACCTCCATCTCGACGAGCTCGAGGATTTCCTCGTCGTCGACCATGTCGGACTTGTTCAGGGCGACCAGGATGTAGGGCACGCCGACCTGGCGGGCGAGCAGCACGTGCTCGCGGGTCTGCGGCATCGGGCCGTCGGTGGCGGCCACGACCAGGATCGCGCCGTCCATCTGGGCGGCACCGGTGATCATGTTCTTGATGTAGTCCGCGTGACCCGGGGCGTCGACGTGCGCGTAGTGGCGCTTCTCCGTCTGGTACTCGACGTGGGAGATGTTGATCGTGATACCACGAGCCTTCTCCTCCGGCGCCTTGTCGATCTGGTCGAACGCGAAGGCCGCGTTCAGGTCCGGGTACTTGTCAGCCAGCACCTTGGTGATCGCGGCAGTCAGCGTGGTCTTGCCGTGGTCGACGTGACCAATGGTGCCGATGTTGACGTGGGGCTTCGTCCGCTCGAACTTCGCCTTCGCCACTGTTGTCCTCCTGGACTAGTTAGTGCGTTGCTTTTGCAGCAGTGCGGTTTTTTCTTACAGGGGGTCGTTCAGACGACCGACGCGGGACGGATTCTCGCAAACCCGTCCCGCAGCGAATTACTCGCCGGTCGCCTTGGCGATGATCTCCTTCGACACGTTGGCCGGAACCTCCGCGTACGAATCGAACACCATCGAGAAGTTCGCTCGGCCCTGGGTCTTCGACCGCAGGTCACCGATGTAACCGAACATCTCCGAGAGCGGAACCAGCGCCTTGACGACACGGGCACCACTGCGTTCCTCCATGGCCTGGATCTGGCCACGGCGGGAGTTCAGGTCGCCGATCACTTCGCCCATGTAATCCTCGGGCGTGGTGACCTCGACAGCCATGAGCGGCTCGAGGATCACCGGACCGGCCTTGCGGGCCGCTTCCTTGAGGGCCATCGCGCCGGCGATCTTGAACGCCATTTCCGAGGAGTCGACCTCGTGGTAGGCGCCGTCGAGCAGCGAGACCTTCATGTTGACCAGCGGGAATCCGGCGAGGACACCGTACTGCATGGCGTCCTGCGCACCGGCGTCGACCGACGGGATGTACTCACGCGGAACGCGGCCACCGGTGACCTTGTTCTCGAACTCGTACGTCGCGCCGTCCTCGCCCACGAAGGGCTCCAGGCCGATGATCACGCGGGCGAACTGACCCGAGCCACCGGTCTGCTTCTTGTGGGTGTACTCGAGCTTCTCGACCTTCTTGGTGATGGTCTCGCGGTACGCCACCTGCGGCTTGCCGATGTTGGCCTCGACCTTGAACTCGCGCTTCATGCGGTCCACGTAGATGTCGAGCTGCAGCTCGCCCATACCGCCGATGACGGTCTGGCCGGTCTCCTGGTCCAGCTTCACGTTGAAGGTGGGGTCCTCCTCCGCGAACTTCTGGATCGCGACGCCCAGCTTCTCCTGGTCGGCCTTGGTCTTCGGCTCGATGGCCACCTCGATGACCGGGTCCGGGAAGGTCATGGACTCCAGCACGATCTGGTTCTGCGGATCGCACAGGGTGTCACCCGTGGTGGTGTCCTTCAGGCCGATGACCGCGTAGATGTGGCCGGCCACACCCTCGGAAACCGGGTTCTCCTTGTTGGAGTGCATCTGGAACAGCTTGCCCAGACGCTCCTTCTTGCCCTTGGTCGCGTTGATGACCTGGGCGCCGGAGTCGACCTTGCCCGAGTACACGCGAACGTAGGTCAGTTTGCCGAAGAACGGGTGGGTGGCGATCTTGAACGCCAGCGCCGCGAACGGCTCGTCCGAGCTCGGCTTGCGGGTGAGGACCTCGTCCTCCTTGCCCGGCACGTGACCGTGCACGGACTCGACGTCCAGCGGGGACGGCAGGTAGTCGATGACGGCGTCGAGCATGGGCTGCACGCCCTTGTTCTTGAACGCCGAACCGCAGAGCACCGGGTAGAGCTCCGAGTTCACGGTCATCTTGCGGATGGCGCCCTTGATCTCCTCGACCGAGAGCTCCTCGCCGCCGAAGAACTTCTCCAGCAGGGCCTCATCGGACTCGGCGACGGTCTCGAGCAGCTCCTGGCGGTACTGCTCGGCGCGGTCCTTCAGATCGGCCGGGATCTCGACGACCTCGTACTGCTCACCGAGCTTGGTCTCGCCCCGCCAGACCTTGGCATTGTTCTCGACCAGGTCGACGATGCCCTCGAAGGTGTCCTCGGCGCCGATCGGCAGCTGGATGACCAGCGGCTTCGCGCCCAGGCGGTCCTTGATGGTCTGGACGGTGAAGTAGAAGTCGGCGCCCAGCTTGTCCATCTTGTTGACGAAGCAGATGCGCGGGACGTCGTACTTGTCGGCCTGGCGCCACACCTGCTCGGACTGCGGCTCGACGCCTTCCTTGCCATCGAACACCGCGACGGCGCCGTCGAGGACGCGCAGCGAGCGCTCGACCTCGACCGTGAAGTCCACGTGGCCGGGGGTGTCGATGATGTTGATCTGGTTGTCTTTCCAGAAACAGGTCGTCGCGGCCGACGTGATGGTGATGCCGCGTTCCTGCTCCTGCGCCATCCAGTCCATGGTGGCGGCGCCGTCGTGCACCTCACCGATCTTGTAGGTGATACCGGTGTAGAAGAGGATGCGTTCGGTAGTCGTCGTCTTACCGGCATCGATGTGGGCCATGATGCCGATGTTGCGGACCTTGTGCAGGTCGGTGAGCACGTCCTGTGCCACGGAAATCTTCCCCGCTCGTAGCTAGTTGGGATTCAACGGGATAGGCCTCGAGTTCTCCGAAGCCCTCGGTGTCAACGTCGGGCGCGACGCGTGGGTGCCTCGCTTGGAACAGCTCAGCTGTCGCGCCCGACATGTGACTCGTCTCCCGGCACTTCCGAACGGAGGGCCGGGCCACAGGTCACCAGCGGTAGTGCGCGAAGGCCCGGTTGGACTCGGCCATCTTGTGGGTGTCCTCGCGACGCTTCACCGAAGCGCCCAGGCCGTTGCTGGCGTCC
Organism: Nocardia sp. NPDC004711; assembly: GCF_053601595.1. Classification (NCBI taxonomy): domain Bacteria; kingdom Bacillati; phylum Actinomycetota; class Actinomycetes; order Mycobacteriales; family Nocardiaceae; genus Nocardia; species Nocardia sp. NPDC004711. The sequence goes on from NZ_JBSGCB010000052.1 coordinate 35,340, forward strand.
AGCAGCTCGTTGGCCAGACGCTCGATCATGGTCTTCTCGCGACGAGCGCGGGAGTAGTTGACCAGCCAGCGCAGCGCCAGGGTGTTGGCGCGGCCGGGACGAACCTCGACCGGCACCTGGTAGGTGGCGCCACCGACGCGGCGGGGCTTCACCTCGAGGGCGGGCTTGACGTTGTCGAGCGCGCGCTTGAGGGTGACGACCGGGTCGGTGCCGGTCTTCTCACGAGCCTGCTCGAGGGCGCCGTAGACGATGCGCTCGGCGGTGGACTTCTTGCCGTCCAGCAGGATCTTGTTGACCAGCTGCGTCACCAGGGGCGAGCCGTAGACCGGGTCGTTGATCAGGGGACGCTTGGGAGCGGGACCCTTACGCGGCATTAGCTCTTCTCCTTCTTGGCGCCGTAGCGGCTGCGGGCCTGCTTGCGGTTCTTGACACCCTGGGTGTCGAGCGAGCCGCGGATGATCTTGTAGCGCACACCCGGGAGGTCCTTCACACGACCGCCGCGGACGAGCACCATCGAGTGCTCCTGCAGGTTGTGGCCCTCACCAGGGATGTAAGCCGTGACCTCGACCGCGCTGGTCAGGCGAACACGCGCGACCTTACGCAGCGCGGAGTTCGGCTTCTTCGGGGTCGTGGTGTACACGCGGGTGCACACGCCACGACGCTGCGGGCTCCCCTTGAGGGCCGCAGTCTTGGTCTTGGCGACCTTGTCGCGGCGACCCTTGCGGACCAGCTGGTTGATGGTTGGCATAGACCGGCTTTCCTTTTAGTAACCAGGTGTCTGGAACTTCATGTCTTTGTCATTCGAGCTTCCCGCCCTGTTCTCATGGCATTTCGTCTCCACGAGGTCGGGCGTGTCGTGCACAGTTCAGAGGCCTTTTTCAAGGCATGCTGAAACGGTCAGCCGCTCTCGCTGGCCTACGTACTGCACATCAACTTGCCCGCATGCTCCGGGCACAGCGGTCCACGATACTCGTCGGCTCTTTCAGGGGCAAAAGAGGGTCCCCCCACCGGGCCTGGTAGAGCCGTTATCGAGCCAGGTTCAACGTCAGCTCGACCAGCTTGCGCGCCGCATCGCAGGGGTCCGCATGCTGAGATCCGCTGCGGTAGTTGACCCACCAGCCGACGATGCCGGTATCCGCGGCCGGTGCGCTCACGCCGCAGGAGTCCGGATCGTTCGGGCGGCGGGTTTCCACCGAGCGGCGGCCCTGCACGGTTATGTCGTTGGTCACATACTTCAGGCGGTCGTTGTTCTGCTTCTCGTTGTTGAGCGAGCCCAGCTCGTACCAGCTGAGCGTGACCATGCCGCTGCCGGCGGTGCCGCCGGTGAGATTCCACATGCAGACCGCGCCATTGAAGGACGGCTCCACATACATGTTGTCGCCCACCGATTTCGCGATGTCGTCCTGGGCGACCACCTGGCATTCGCGCAGCAGCTTGTCGAAATTGGTGTTGATGCGCGAGGTTCCGCCGGTACCGGTGCCGGTGGTGCCGCCCGCGGGCAGCGCGCTGCCGGGGACGGTCTTGCCGCAGCCGCCCAGCGCGGCGGTCAGGGCCAGCACCGAGAGGGCGATCGCGCCGCGCACCCGCCTGGATCGACCTGACATTCCGGTCCCTCTCATCCGAGCCGCTGCACGGTCAGTTCGGCCATCTTGCGGGTGCGGTCACACGGGTTGCCGAGGTTGCCGCTGCTGAATACGCCGTAGGAGATGGACCATTCGAAGAAGTCGTCGTCGAGCTGCACCGCGAGATCGCAGACGGCGTTGCTGGGGTCCAGGGCCTGGAAGCCCTTCTTCCCGCCCACCTCGATGGTGTCCGGGGTGCGGCCCACGCTGGCGACCCACGCCTTCTCGCGATCGATGGGGCTGCCGCGGTAGGAGGCGAAAGTGACGCTGGAGGAACTGATTCCGCCGGCCTGCCAGTTGCAGCCGGTCGAGTTCTTGAAGACGGTGGTGAGGGTGCCGAGCCCACCCAGGTCGCGTACCTCGTCATCGGTGAGGTGGCCGCATTCCCCGACGAACGGGCCCAGCGCCGCCACCTTCTGCGGCGGGCGGAACCCCGGTTCGTCGCCGGAATCGCTCTTCCCCCCGCACGCCGACAGCAGCAACGCGAGGCTCAACCCCGTGACAACCGCGGACGCCATTCGCATGGACCCGACTCTACTGTGCACAGCCAGCAGCAGCCGTTGCACGGAGAGCGAAACCCCATGGTTCGCGGCGCGTCTCGTTCTGGACCGAGCGGAGCGGGGGGAGCGAACGGCTCCATAGACCTGCGACCTTCAGCGCCGCGAACCCCGGAGCGAAGCGGAGGGCGAATTGGATACAGCTCAGAGGTTTCCGCGTGCCTCTTGTTCCCGCTCGATGGCCTGGAAGAGCGCCTTGAAGTTGCCCTTGCCGAAGCCGAGGGAGCCGTGGCGTTCGATCAGCTCGAAGAAGACGGTGGGCCGGTCGGTGATGGGCTTGCAGAAGATCTGCAGCAGGTAGCCGTCCTCGTCACGGTCGACCAGAATGCCGCGGCGCTGCAGTTCGGCGACCGGGACGCGGACGTGGCCGATGCGGGCGCGCAGTTCCGGGTCCTCGTAGTAGCTGTCGGGGGTGTCGAGGAATTCGATGCCCTCCCGGCGCAGCACGTCGACGGCGGCGAGGATGTCGCCGGTCGCCAGCGCGATGTGCTGGACGCCGGGGCCGCGGTAGAACTCGAGGTACTCGTCGATCTGGGAGCGCTTGCGGCTGGGGGCGGGTTCGTTGAGCGGGAACTTGACCCGGTGGTTGCCGTTGGCCACCACCTTGCTCATCAGGGCGGAGTACTCGGTGGCGATGTCGTCGCCGACGAATTCGGCCATGTTCTCGAAACCCATGACGCGCCGGTAGAACTCGACCCATTCGTCCATGCGCCCGAGTTCCACATTGCCGACCACGTGGTCGATGGCCTGGAAGATGCGCCGGGGTTGCCCGGCCCGCGGGGCGTAGGCGGAGCGGCGCGGGGTGTAGCCGGGCAGGTAGGGGCCGTAGTAGCGGGAGCGGTCGACGAGGGTGTGCCGGGTGTCGCCGTAGGTGGCGATGGCGGCGGTGCGGACGGTGCCGTAGTCGTCGGTCTCGTCGTGCGGTTCGACCAGCACGGTGGCGCCCTGGGTGCGGGCGCGGCGGATGCAGCGGTCCACGTCGGGGACCTCGAGCGCAATGTCCACCACCCCGTCCCCGTGCAGATCGTGGTGTGCGACAAGCGGACTGGCCGGATCCACCGCACCCTTGACGACGAATCGGGCGCCGCCGCTGCGCAGCGCGAACGCCTTGTGGTCACGATTGCCGGTTTCGGGACCCGAGTAGGCCTCCAGCCGCATGCCGAAGGCGGACTGGAGGTAGTGCGCGGTCTGGGTGGCATTGCCGACCACCCAGACGATGGCGTCCCAGCCCAGCACGGGGAACGGGTCGGCAGCGGCATCGTGGTCCACCAGGCCGACGAGGCGGCGGAGTTCGTCGTCGCCGGGCAGGTCGCCGGATCGGGCCCGAGCGAACCCGGGGCGGGCGTGGGCGCTGCCGTGGTGTCCTGCGTCGATGCTCATGTGCCCAGGAAAGGCCCAGCGGCGCGACTAGGCAATATCGCCGAATTCCACTGGACACTCTGGTGAATTGCACCACCATCTGCCGCCGGGTGCTGGACAATTTGAATAGCAGCGAACTCACGAGCGGAGGTTCCGCCATGTCCCGCACGCCCGCCCGGCTGGATGAGCTGGATCTGGCCATCCTCACCGCCATGCACGAGTACCAGAAGGCGGGCATTCTGGAACTCTCCCGCCGCACCCGGGTCGCCCGCGCCACCGTGCAGTCGCGCATCGCGCGCATGGAGGAGGCGGGGGTGATCTCCTCCTACGATCCGCAGATCGATGTCACCGCGGCCGGTTTCGATGTGCAGGCGTTCGTGACGCTGGAGATCGCGCAGGGCGCGCTGGAAGCGGTCGCCACCGACCTCGACGCCATCCCCGGGGTGCTGGAGGCCTACGCCACCACCGGTTCCGGGGATGTGCTGTGCCGGATCGGCGCGGATTCGCACGCCGGATTGCAGGCGGTCCTGCTGAGTATCGACCGGACCAGCTCGGTGGTGCGATCGCACAGCGTGGTGGTGTTGTCCACCGTCGTGCCGCAGCGCACCCTGCCGCTGCTGCGCACGCTCACCCCGTCCGGGTCGAGCAAGGCGCCGGCGTACCGCGCCGTGCGCTGAGAATCCGCGACGGGATCGCTTGGTCAGGGCCGCAGGTCCACTCCGGGATCGAGGATTTCGATGACGGGCTTGCGGTCCGGTTCCGAGAAGGACAGCAGGGCAGCGGCTTCCGCCTCCACCGCGGCGCGGTCGGCGCGGGACCAGCCGGCGTGCGGGCTGATCCGCAGCGACGCGGTGTCCCCCTTGGCGAACACCTTGTAGACGCCCGACAGGAAGCCGTCGATCAGGATCGGGGAGACCTGGTTGGCGAAGGCGCGCAGGGGCGGGGCATTGCCGTCGGGGACGATGCGGGTGCGGTCCTGGTGGGACAGGATGGCGTTGTCGTACCAGCCGAGCAGGCGGACGGGGACGGGCTGGTCCGGGTCGGCGAGGGTGGCGTCGGCGGCGTCGTAGAGGGTGCGGCCGCGGTCGTCGGTGTAGGTGCGGACCCGGTCGCCGAGCTTCTCGACGGCCTTCTTCATGCCGGTGAGCTTGGACCAGGTCTGCATGTCCATGGTGGTGGCGGGACCGAAGGCGCGCAGATAGCGCAGCAGCAGTTCCTCGAGCGGGTAGCCGGGGTCGAGGGATGCGCCGAGCCAGGGTTGCAGGCGGGACCAGACCGGGCGGCTGCTGTCGCCCCACCGGCCGCGCGGCGGGGTCTGCAGGACGGGGAGCTGGTAGAGCCAGGCCTGCACGATCGCGCCGGGATCGCGGTCCGGGTACCGGGCGGCGGCGTGTTCGCGCAGCGTCGCGGCGGGGGTCGGCTCGTCGCCGAATACCTCTTCCCCCTGCGCGCGCACCTCCTCGGGATCCAGGCCGACCAGCGCGCCGAAGTTGAAACCCTTACGGAAGGGGATCTTTTCGAGTTCCGGCTGGATGTGCGGGGCGATGCGCAGTGCGTCGGGCGGGGTGACCAGATGAATGGTGCCGCGCATCAGGGTGATTCGCACCAGTGACCGGTCATCGAGCGCCTTCGACACCGTCTCGGGATCGAAATCGGCTGTGCGGCTCCACAATGCGACGAATGGCGGCAGCATGTCCTGCGCCTGCAGGCCGATGAGGTGGTCGCACAGCTCGTGCACGCCGAGCCCGGACCGCTCGAGCAGATGCTGACGCGCGAGCAGGGTCCGATTCAGCACCCGGTTGGACAGCTTCACGATCGGTGACGCTACGGGAGCCGGGCGCGGTGCGCGCGCGATCGCGCCGGGCGATCCGGGTCAGCGGAGGGTGACGACGACCTTGCCGGTGGCGGTGCGCTTGTCGAGGGCGGAGACCGCCTCGGCGGTGTGCGCGAGGGCGTAGAGCACGGGCTCCGGCGGGGTGATCTTGCCGTTCGCGAGCAGCGGTTCCACCTCCGCCCACTGCTCCTGCAGGTAGCCCGGGTGGGACATGACCCACTCGCCCCAGGCCGCGCCGATCACCTCGACGTTCTTGAGCAGCAGGCGGTTCACCTTGACGGTGGGGATGTCGCCCGCGGTGAAGCCGACCACCAGCAGCCGCCCGGCCGAAGCCAGCGAGCGAATGCTGTCGGTGAAGCGGTCGCCGCCGACCGGGTCGAGCACGATGTCGACGCCGCGGCCGCCGGTGAGTTCCTTGACCGCGGCCAGCCAGCCGTCGGTGAGCACCACGTCGGTGGCCCCGTTGGCCCGCGCGACCTCGGCCTTCTCCTCCGTGCTCACCACGGCGATGACGCGCCCAGCGCCCAACGCCTGCGCCATGCGCAGCGTGGAGGTGCCGATGCCGCCGGCGGCGCCGTGCACCAGCACGGTCTCCCCCGGGGCCAGCCGGCCGCGGTTGCGGAGGCAGAAGTGCACGGTCAGGTCGTTGAACAGCACGCCCGCCCCGGACTCCAGCGAGACATTGTCGGGCAGTGTGAAGACCATTTCCGCCGGCGCCACCGCGACTTCCGCGGCCGCATTGCCGAGCAGGGTCAGCGCGACCACCCGGTCGCCGGGCCGCACGTGCGAGCCCTCCGGCGCCTCGCGCACGATGCCGCCGACCTCGCAGCCGACGACGTAGGGCAGCGGCGGCTTCATCTGGTACAGGCCGCGGGTCATGAGTACATCGGGGAAGGCGATCCCGGCCGCGTGCACGTCGATGACGACGCCGCCCGGATACCCCGCCGGCTCGGGAATCTCGAGAACCTCGATGGCCTCCGGGCCTTCCAGCTTGCTCACCACGGCTGCGCGCATTCTCGATCAACTCCGATCAATTCACCGGCGGATACCAGCCGAACGTAGCACCCCGCGCCTTCAGCGGACGGCCGAGAGCAACAACATCATTCGGCAGGCGCGAAGGAATTCGGTCGCCGAGGCTCAGCGATGGGCGTATTCGATCATGGACTCATTGGCCGCGACCTGACCGCCGGTGGTGATGACCAAGCTGTAGGCGGTGATCCGGTACTGCGTGCCGTCGGTGGGATTGGTGACCGTGAAGCCGCCGGTGCCGTCGGGCACCGGGTCGTCGAGCTGAATGCCCGCGTTGTCGCTGATGCGGACGCCCTTGTAGTAGAAACGGCCGGTCGCGGTGCGGCACACCACCAGGCGCGATTTGTCGGTGCGGCCGATGGCCATGGCCGGGTCGTCGGCATTGCAGCGCGGCGGCTGCGCGGTGAAACCCTGTGTGTCCGTACCGGATACGGTGCCCGAGAGCGGGACCAGGGTGGTGGTCGGGGCGGTCGTGCGGGCGGTGGTCATGGAGGTGTACGCGGCGGTGGTCTGCGCCGGACCGGTGACCGTCGTGACGCCGCCGGCACCGTTGCCACCGGTCTTGCCGGACAACAGTGCCCACGCGAGCACCGCGCCCAGCACCAGGACCACCCCGATGAGCGCGCCCACCAGCAGCGGCAGGTTGTTGCGCTGCCGGGGCGGCAACGGCAGCGGCGCGGAGGGGTGCTCGCGGGGCAGGGCCGGGTGTACGTAGGGCGCTGCGGGGTTTGCGGCGTAGGACGCTGCCGGGTTCTCGTGCGGCGCGTGACCGGGCAGGTACCCGGCCTGCCCGGCGGGAATCGGGCGCAGCACGGTCGGTTCGTTGTTGCCCGGCCCGGTGTGCGGACCGGAAATCCGACCGCCGCGGGGGTAATCCACCGGGCCCGAGGGATGGGCGCCCCCGGGGACATTGCCGGACCCGGACGGGTGACCCGGGCGCGGGTATTCGACGGAGCCCGACGGCTGGTCGAGGTAATTCGGCCCGGAGTGCCCGGGCGGGACGGCCGGGGAGCCGATGGTCGGCGGGGCGGGCGGCACGGTGGTGCGGGTGGGCTCGCCGTGGCCGGCCCGTATCAGCGCGGCCCGGGCGGCGCGAGCGAGCTGCCCGGCGGTGGCGTAGCGCCGGGTCGGATCCTTGGCCATGCCGATGGCGACCACCTGGTCCAGGCCGACCGGGACCCCGGCGCGGACACTGGGCCGCGGCGGAGGCGTGAGCATGTGGGCCCGGATGGTGGCGAGATTGCCCTCCACCCGGAACGGCGGCCCGCCGGTGAGGCATTCGTAGAGCACGCAGGCCAGCGCGTAGATGTCGGCGCCGGGCGAGACCGAGGCATTGTGCTCGAAGCGTTCCGGGGCCATGTAGGCGAAGGAGCCGATGGCATTGCCGGTCTGAGTGAGCTGGACGTCGGACTCGGTGTGCGCGATGCCGAAATCCACCAGGTAGGCGAAGGTTTCGCCGGTGAGCAGGATATTGGCGGGTTTGACGTCGCGGTGCACGAGTCCGCTCTCGTGGGCGGCGTCGAGTGCGGCGGCGACCTGCTCCACCACGGTGACGGCCTGCTCGGGCACCATCGGGCCCTCGTCGTGCAGGTAGGCCTTGAGGTCGCGGCCGCGCACCAGCCGCATGTCGATGAACAGGACGCCGTCCACCTCACCCCAGTCGTGTACCGGAATGACGTGCGGTTCCTGGAGTTTGGCGGCGGTGCGGGATTCACGGCGGAAGCGCTCGACGTAGGTGGGCTGCCGCGCCAGGTCGACATCCAGCAGTTTCACCGCGACCACCCGGTCGCGCACCGTGTCGTAGGCCTCGTAGACCTCGCCCATGCCGCCGACCCCGAGCAGCCGCCGCAACTCGTACTGCCCGAACCGCGAACCGGCCCTCGCCCCTGCGGCCACCCTGCGTCGTCCTCCCTGCCGCTGGATATACAACAGGAAAGGCTACGGGCCGTGCGACGCACTGTCATTCCCTCGATCGCGGCACCGTCGTTCCGCCGATGACCGCGACTGTGCGCGACGGCCCCGTCAAGCCCCGAACAGTGCCGTTTCCCATTCGGCTGGACTGATCTCCGCAGCCGAGAAACACTGTCGTTCCCCGAACAGAAGTACAGGTGACTCGACGTGAGTGTGTCCCGCACGCCCCGTAGAGTCATGTCACGGACTTCGGTCAGTAGGCACCTCACCGGTGCTTTTGGAAAGACATGCGGCACACCGTGCAGCGCGAGGAGCACCAGTGTCACTCGATGAGCCACTCGCCCCGCTTCCCCAGGAGGGCATGGGCTTCGCTTCCGCGTGGCCCGTCCGAGCCGGCGACATGGATCCCTATCAACGGCTGCGATTCGATGCCGTGGCCCGCTACCTCCAGGACATCGCCTGGGAGGAAATGCAATCCGGATTCTTCCATCGGACGGATCCGGCCTGGATCGTGCGGCGCACCGTGGTGGACGTGGTGCGGCCCATCCACTGGCCGGACCGGGTGGAACTGCGGCGCTGGTGTTCGGCCATGTCGACGCGGTGGACCAATATGCGGGTGCGAATCACCAGCGAGAACGGCGGCCTGATCGAGACCGAAGGGTTCTGGATCAATATCAACGAGTTCACCAATATGCCGACCCGGATCAGTGACGAGGGCCTGGCCGAGCTCGCCCGCACCACCGATCAGCACCGGCTGCGCTGGCGGCCCTGGCTCACCGATCCCACGCCGCCGGAATCGGATGTGGATCTGCCGTTCCCGGTGCGTGCCACCGATATCGACCAGTACAACCACGTGAACAACGCGGCCTACTGGCAGGCGGTGGAGCAGTACCTGGTCGACTACCCGAAGCTGGTGGCCGGGCCGCATCGCGCGGTCATCGAGTACGTGGCGCCGGTGCTGGCGCGCCAGCACATCAGCGTGCGCAGCCGGTACGAGCCGGGCGATCGGACCGGGCATCCGGCGGCGCTGCGGCTGTGGTTCGTGGTGGGCGGAGTGACGACCACGGCGGTGCGCATCGGGCCGCTGCCCAGCTGAATCCGATACTGCCCAACTGAATCCGGTACTGCCGAGCTGAATTCGATACTGCCGAGCTGAATTCGATACTGCACCCGAACAACCGCGAAAACGGCTGTGGCCCCACCCATTACAGGTGGGGCACAGCTGTTGGTGCGTGCCCTGAGAGTCCCGGGAGCTGGTCTAGCCCTTGGCGGCCTTGAGGAGGTTCTCGACGCTGGTGAACTTCACGCGCGGGCGGCCCGCGGACTTGCCCGCGGTCTTCTCGGCGGCGTCGATGGCCTTCCAGCCGTCCCGGCCGATCTGGTCGGGCTGGCGCTCGGAGAGGAGGGCATCCAGCGCGGCGCGACCGGCTTGCGGGGCAGCGAGCTTGCCCTGGGTGAAGTCCTCGATGAGCTGGTCGACGGTCTCCTGCGAGTCCATGCGGTTGGAGCCGATGACGCCGCGCGGGCCGCGCTTGATCCAGCCGGAGACGTACACGCCCGCAACGGGGTTGCCGGCGGCCAGGACTCGGCCCTTGTCATTGGGGATGACGCCGGCGGACTCGTCGAACGGCACGTCCGCGACGGGCTCGCCCTTGTAGCCGATGGAGCGCAGCACCAGCGACGCCTCGACGGTGCCGGTGCGGTCCGAGGCGCGGGCCACGGTGCGGCCGTTCTCCTCGACCAGCTCGTTGTGCACGTACTCGACCGCCTCGGCCTTGCCGTCGCCGGTGATGGCGGTGGGAGAGACCAGGTAGCGGAACACGATTCGCTTGTTGTCCGGGTTGCGGGAACCGGCGGCGTATTCCTGGGCGAGGGTGTACTTGAGCTGCAGCGAGGGCTCGACCTCCGGGTCGTCCAGCTCGGCCTGCGAGGCCGGGTCCAGGACCAGGTCCTCGGGGTCGACGATGATGTCGACGCCCTTCAGGTGCGTGAGCGCCAGGAACTCCGGCGAGGTGTAGGCCGCCTGCAGCGGACCGCGGCGGCCCAGCACCACGACCTCTTTGATGTTGCTGCGGCGCAGCGCATCCAGAGCGTGGTCGGCGATATCGGTCTTGGCCAGCTCGTCCGGGTCGACGGTGAGCACGCGGGCCACGTCGAGCGCCACATTGCCGTTGCCGACGATGACGGCGCGCTCGCCGGAGAGGTCGAATTCGCGGTCGGCGAAGTCCGGGTGGCCGTTGTACCAGGCCACGAACTCGGTGGCGGAGTGGCTGCCGGGCAGGTCCTCGCCGGGGATGCCGAGGTGGCGGTCGGTGGCCGCGCCGACGGCGTAGATGACGGCGTGGTGGTGGGCGAGCAGCTCCTCGTGTGAGATGTGCTTGCCGACTTCGACATTCAACCGGTACTGCAGCGCCTCGCGCCGGAAGGCCGACTCGAACAGGCCGGCCACCGACTTGGTGCCCGGGTGGTCGGGGGCGACGCCCGCGCGCACCAGGCCGTACGGCGTGGGCAGCCGGTCGAACAGCTCCACCTCGACATCGGCGCGGCGCAGCAGCTCCTCGGCGGCGTAGCAGGCGGCCGGGCCCGCGCCGACGATGGCGACCCGCAGCGTGCCCAGTTCCTTGGGCGCCCGGGACGGCGCGACCAGCGGCTCGAAGTTCGACTCCAGCGGATGCCGTTGGAAGTAGGCGGCATTGATATCGCGGAAGCGCGCCAGCGAGGCGAGCAGATCGTCCTCGGAGAAGATCGCGTCGACCGGGCAGGCGTCGACGCAGGCGCCGCAGTCGATGCAGGTGTCCGGGTCGATGTAGAGCTGCTCGGTGGTGGCGAACTCGCGTTGCTCGGGCGTGGGACGAATGCAATCGACCGGACACTCGGGTACGCAGCTGGCGTCGTTGCAACAACGCTGCGTGATCACATAGGCCATATCTCGCAGATCCTCGAAACTGTCGCGTGTAATACTCCGCTCGGGCTCGAGCAGGGTCGGTAGAACACGTTCTAATATAGGCGGCGTTCCATCGGGTGTCGGCACTGCGATGTGTCGCCACCTTCAGTGTGCCTCGAGTGTGAGCACTGTCTCGCGTCGGCACCGGCGTGCACCGCTGTGAGACCGGTCTCCCGGGCGCACTCGAGGCCCCCTACCGTAATGCCCATGGTGCGGACTCTCATCCTGATGCGGCACGGCAAATCCGGATACCCCGAGGGCGTGCAGGACCACGAGCGACCCCTGGCCCCGCGCGGGCGGCGCGAGGCGGCGCTGGCGGGCGATTGGCTGCGCGCCACCCAGCCGGAGATCGACGCCGTCCTCTGTTCCACTTCGACGCGAACGCGGGAGACCTTGACGGCCACCGGCATCACCGCGCCGGTGACGTTCGAGAGCTCGATCTACGAGGCGTCCCCGCACATCATCATCGAGATGCTGCAACTCACCGACGATGCCGTGGAAACCCTGCTGGTCATCGGCCACTCCCCCGGAATGCCCTGGACGGCATGGGAATTGGCGGCCAACCGGCATTCCGGCCCGGCCGAGGAGATGAGCGCGAAATTCCCCACCTCGGCGCTGGCGGTCATCGAGTTCGACCGCCCGTGGGCAGCCGCCGACCCGGGCACGGGTGAACTGGTGCGATTCCACGTGCCGCGGTAGGCCCGGCCACCTCGGCAGGGCCGGGCTCAGCCGAGTAGCTTGCCTTTCCACACCACAACACCACCGAAGATCAGCAGGAGCAGCAGCGCCGGCCAGAAGCCGAGCAGCCACCACACCACGCCCAGCACCGCCACCACGGGTAGCGCGGCAATGGCCGTGATCACCGGTTGTTCCTTGGCCGTCTCCAGAGCCGAGCGGGCCCTGATCCGATCCACGTCTTTTCCAGCCATGACCCCAGGGTAGGCGCGAAACGAGCCGGTCGAGCCGCACATCGAAACTTCGCGCACCCACACCCTCGACGTCGCACGCCCGTAGGCTTGCTTGGAGTGCACTCCAACCCACTAACGTCGTGGATAGTTCGGCAGGAAGGGGCGAGACCGATGAGCGCAGCACCGGTCCAACAGCGCAATCCGGCACCGCAGGACACCGTGGAGCACGAACGGCCGCGATATTCCATCGGTGAGGTCTCCGATCGGTGCGGCCTGACCCGGGACACCCTGCGCTGGTACGAGCGCATCGGCCTGATGGACTACGTGGGCCGCGATCATTCCGGCCAGCGCCGGTTCAGCGACCGGGATCTGGGCTGGCTGGCGTTCATCGGGAAGCTGCGGCGCACGGGCATGTCGGTGGCCGACATGGTCAAGTACGCGGAGCTGGTGCGGGCTGGGGAGCACACCTATCCGGAGCGGCTCGAGATGTTCCGGCGGACCCGCGCCGAAGTCCTCGCCCAGATCGAGGAACTGCAATCCACCCTGGTGGTCCTGGACTACAAGATCGAGCTCTACGGCGGCGGACAGACGTGTGATCCGCCGGTCGGGTCGAACGGCGCTGCCCGGGTCGAGTCGAACGGCGCTGCTCGCCACGGGAACTGAGCGCCGGCTCCGCCCGGATCAGCCGATCTGGATGGAGCGCTTGGCCATTCCGTACCAGAAGCCGTCGATGGCGGTGTGCTGCGTGGCCAGTTCGTCCGCGCCCGCGCCGAGGGTCACGAACAGCGGCGCGAAATGCTCGGTGCGCGGGTGGGCGCGGCGGGCGTCGGGGGCGGTGCGCTCGAAGTCCAGCAGGGCGTCGATGTCGCCGGCGGCCAGTGCCTCGTCACCCCAGTGGTCGAATTCCCGGGACCAGCCGGGCGCGAGGTCGGCCGGCATGGAGAAGTTCGCCTCACGCAGGTTGTGCGTGAAGAAGCCGCTGCCGAGGATGAGGACGCCCTCGTCGCGCAGTGGGGCGAGACGGCGGCCCAGGTCGTAGAGGCCGACCGGGTCGAGAGTCGGCAGGGACAGCTGCAGGACCGGGATGTCGGCATCGGGGTACATCTCGACGAGCGGCACGTACGCGCCGTGGTCGAGGCCGCGGGTCGGCGCCTCGTGCACCGGCTGCCCCGGACGGCCCAGCAGCGCACGGACTTTCGCGGCCAGGTCCGGAGCGCCGGGGGCGGCGTAGCGGACCCGGTAGTAGTGCTCGGGGAAGCCCCAGAAGTCGTAGAGCAGCGGCACGGTGGTGGTCGCGCCGAGGGTGACGGGCGCGTCCTCCCAGTGCGCGGAGACCACCAGAATGGCGGCGGGCCTGGGCAGTTCGGCCGACCAGGCGGCGAGCTGGCCGGGCCAGATCGGGTCGTCGGCCAGGGGCGGTGCGCCGTGGCTCAGGTAGAGCACCGGCATGCGGTCGGTCCGCTCATGAGTCACGGCCTGGGACATGGGATTTCCTCTCGCTGATTTCGAAATCGGCTCAGCCACGGAGCTCGATGGTCGGCTCAGCCACGGAGCTCGATGGTCGGCTCAGCCACGGAGCTCGATGGTCGGCTCAGCCACGGAGCTGGATGGTCGGCTCAGCCACGGAGCTGGATGGTCGGCTCAGCCACGGAGCTGGATGGTCGGCTCAGCCGACGAGCCGGATGGTGTGCCCGGTGTGCTCGGCCTTGGCGCGCAGGTAGCGCAGGTTGTCGGGGGTGGCGTGGACGCCGGTGGGGACGGTGTCGCGCACCGTCACGCCGAGCGCGGTCAGCTGGCGGACCTTGTCGGGATTGTTGGTGAGCAGGTCGAGTTCGCCGACGCCGAGGGCGGTCAGCATCTGGGCGGCTGCGGTGTAGTCGCGGGCGTCCTCGTCGAAGCCGAGTTCGGTATTGGCCTGGTAGGTGTCCAGGCCCGAGTCCTGTAGCGCGTAGGCGTCGAGTTTGTTGTAGAGGCCGATGTCGCGGCCCTCCTGGCGCAGGTAGAGCAGGATGCCGCCGGTGCCGGAGATGAGCTCGACGGCCTCGCGCAGCTGCGGTCCGCAGTCGCAGCGGGCGGAGCCGAAGACGTCGCCGGTGAGGCATTCGGAGTGCAGCCGCACCAGCGGCGTGGCCGGGCCGTCCGCTCCGAGGTCGGGTTCACCGAGGACGAGGGCCACGTGCTCGCGGCCGTCGGCGAGGCCGTCGAAGGTGACCGCCTGTGCGGTCGTCGAGTAGCCGTCGGCGAAGGTCAGCGGAATCCGCACGCGGGTGCGGACGCTTGCGCCGACGAAGGTGCTGCTCATGAGAATTCTCCTGAGGCCAGGGACCAGTTCATTGAATGGGGCACTGTTCAAATTTGAACCGCAGGGTGAGAGAGGTTATTCCAACCCGAACAACCGGCTGTAACCTGGGCAGATGAGTCCACGCTGGCTGAACGAGGAGGAACGGGCGGCCTGGCTGGCCTTCCTGAGCGCCGCCAGCCTGCTGGAACGCCGACTCGGCAGACAGCTCGAGCGGGACTCCGGACTCTCCCACCTGCAATACGAGATCCTGGTCCGCCTCGCCGCCGCCCCCGACGGCGAACTGCGCATGACCGAACTGGCCTCGACCCTGCTCAACTCCAAGAGCAAGCTCACCTACCAGGTCGACCAGCTGGAGAAGGCGGGCCTGGTGACCCGCCGCAACTGCCGCACCGATCTACGCGCGGTCTACGCCCGCCTCACCGACGCCGGACGCGAGCGCCTCGAACAGGCCGCCCCGGGCCACGTCGAGACGGTGCGCGAGTTCTTCGTCGACGCCTTCACCCCGGAGCAGTTGGCCGCTGTGGCAACGGGATTCACCGAGGTCAACCGTCGCCTCCGGGAAGAAACCGCGTAACCGTTCCGAGTCGGCTCCGGACGCCTCGGCCACACCGGGATTCGGGTCGTAGGGCGCGGCCAGGACCGCGTCCCGTTGCCGGGCCAGCAGCATCCGGCGCCGGCTCGCGGAGATCCTGGCGCAGACCGCCGCGAACATCCCGGGCGGCACGGCCGCGCAGGCGGCGCTGATCGAGCACACGGAACGTGCGCGCCGACCTGCCGCAGGTGGCGGTGCCGACGTTGGTCATCGGGCACGCCGGCGATCTGCGCTGCGATCCGGCCAACGCCCGCGAGCAGGCCGCCGGGATTCCGGGGGCCGAGTACACCGAGCTCCCGGGCGGGCATGTCGTCATGGTGGAGCAGCCCGATGCCTGGCACGCGGCCGTGCTCGGCTTCTTCGCCCGGCAGCGGGCGGCCGCGGCACGCTGAGTTCACGCCGAAGACCCCGCTGAGTTCACCCGGAAGACCCCGGTCTGAAACACCAATTTTCAGACCAGAAGGCACGGTTCACATTCTCGGCTTACGATGCAGCCACTATGCAGTCGCCTGTAACTCACGACCGGGTGTGGATCGACAAGCAGACGCCCGGGGTCTTCCGCGAACTCAACAGCGTCGCGTTCGCCGTGCGGAACGCCGCCGCGGCCGCCGATCTGGACCGCGCGGTCATGGAATTGGTGAATGTCCGCGTCTCCCAGCTCACCGGTTGCCCGTTCTGCCTGGACCTGCATTCCCGGTACGCCCGCGAAGCCGGTGTCACCCAGCAGCAATTGGATGTCCTGACCACCTGGCGCCGCAGTCCATACCTGTTCACGGAACTGCAGCAGGCCGCACTCTCGGTGGCCGAGACGGTCACTTCATTGCCGGATGAGGAGACCATGCAGCGTGAGTATGCTGCTGCGCGGCAACATTTGTCGGATGACCAGATGTCCGTTCTCATCTGGGCTGCGACCACTATCGGCGCGTTCAATCGCGTGTCGATTATGAGCAGACATCCGGTGCGGGTGCGGAAGGAGAACTGAACAATGAGCGAACAGGCCGTGACGGCCGCAGTCGTTCGTAACGACGCGCAACACCGGTACGAGGTGTGGTACGGGAATTCGCTCGCCGGGTTCAGCGAGTACCGCGAGCGCGACGACAACGACACCACCTTCATTCATACCGAGGTGGATCAGGAATTCAGCGGCAAGGGCCTGGCGAATCTGCTCGCGCAGGAGGCGATCAAGGATGTGATCGCCCGCGGCCGCGTCATCGTGGCACGCTGCCCGTTCATCAAGGGCTGGTTGGACAAGCACCCGGAATACGACGAATACGTAGTGGGCAAGGGCATCAAGAGGTGAGCAGGGAGAAGCGGGCATGAGTGATCTGGAGCCACGGCCGGAAGAGGCGCTGTGCGAATCGTCCGGGCGGCCCGGGCCACGCGCCGAGTTCTTCCCGGCCCGCGAGGTGCCGCTGGGCGGCGTGCGCGGGGTGACCGTCTTCCGGTCGCTGCCGCAGCGGGACCTGCCGACAGTCGGCGCATGGTGCTTCCTGGACCATTTCGACGGCGGCTCGCCCGCCAACCCGGAGGGGCACGACATCGACCCGCATCCGCATATCGGATTGCAAACGGTCACGTGGCCGCTGGACGGGCGGATCCGCCACCGCGACAGTGTGGGCTCGGATGTGGAGATCGCACCCGGGCAGCTGAACCTCATGACCTCCGGACGCGGCATCGCGCACTCGGAATATCGAGTGCCGGGCCACATCTCGGGTCACGGGCTCCAGCTCTGGGTGGCGCTGCCCGACGAATCCCGGGATATCGCACCGCATTTCGAGCAGTATCGGGACCTGCCCGAGTTCACGCTGCCGGGGCTGCACGGCGTCGTCCTGATGGGCTCGCTCGGCGGGGCCACCTCGCCGGCGCGGGCCTACACCCCGATCGTCGGCGCCGATCTGCGGCTCGAGGCGGGAGCGGCGGTGACGCTGCCGCTGAATCCGGACTTCGAGCACGCGGTGCTGGTGATCGCGGGCGGGCTCCGCGTCGACGACACCGACGTCGCGCCCGGCAGCCTGTTCTACCTGGGCAGCGACCGCGAGTCCCTCCGGCTGCACGACTCCACGGGCGGCGCGCATCTGCTGCTGCTCGGCGGTGAACCGTTCGGCGAGGATCTGGTCATGTGGTGGAACTTCGTGGCCCGCAGCCACGAGGAGATCGAACAGGCCCGCAACGACTGGGAGAAGCACGATGTCGGCCGCTTCGCCGATATCGCCGGGCACACGCCGGACCAGCGGATCCCGGCGCCGCCGCTGCCGGGGCTGCATCTGAAGCCGCGCAAGCGCCGCTGCGGCGTGCCGCACGAGTGACAAGGTCGGCCCCGAACCGCACTGGTTCGGGGCCGATTTCGTTGCGGCCGGCAGTCAGCGGCTGGTCATCGACTGAGTTCCGATGACCCGCAACAGATCCAGCTTCTGCTGGGTGTCGGTGCCGGGCGCGGGGTAGTAGATCAGCACGTGCCGGGTGGCGCTGGGGGTGAGCAGCGGTTCGCAGATCAGCTCCAGCACACCGACTTCCGGGTGCACCATGCGCTTGATGTGGCCGGTTCCGGTACCCACCTCGTGCTCGTTCCACAGCCGCTCGAACTCCGGGCTGGCGGCCCGCAACCGGGCCACCAGCTCGGTCACGTCGGCGTCGCCGGCGCGACGGGCGGAGACCGCGCGCAGATCGGCGACATGCTTGTGACTCATGGCTTCCCAGTCCTCCGGCGGGAAGATGGCGCGGGAGCCCGGTTCGGTGAACCAGCGCCACGGAATGCATCGTTCCAGCCCGCGCCGCTGCGAGTAGTCCCCGGACAGCAGGGTGTGCATGCGGTTCTGCACCAGCACCTCACCCAGGTCCGAGATGACCACGGCCGGGGTGTCGTCCAGCTTCGAGAGCAGGTGCAGCAGGCCCGGTCCCACGTGGCTGTCGCCGCCGCGCGCTGGGGCCTGGTGGCCGGACAGGTGGTAGACGTGGTCGCGCTCGCTGTCGGTCAGCCGCAGCGCCCGCGCCAGCGACGCCAGCACCTGCACGGACGGGCGCGGGCCACGCGCCTGCTCCAGCCGGGTGTAGTAGTCGGTCGACATGCCGGCGAGCATGGCGACCTCGTCGCGGCGCAGGCCGGGGGTGCGGCGGCGCGCGCCCGGCGGCAACCCGACGGTGGCGGGTTGCAGCTGCTCACGGCGGCGGCGCAGGAAGTCGGCCAGCTCGGTTCGATCCACCTCACCACTGTCCCCCGTCCCAGGCCCGCTAGCCAGGTACCGGCGATCCCAGTCTGCGCCGCGCGAATCCCGCCCCGGCCGTCCACCGGCGGAACCAGGGATCGTCGATCCCTGGATGAACGCTCCTCTCCCGGACCGCGCCGCGGCGGCGCAGTGTTATCGGCATGACCACGAACCTCAGCACCGTTCAGCTCGGCAAGACCGGGCCCGCCGTCTCCCGCCTGGCCCTCGGGGCCATGGGGATGTCCGGCATGTACGGCACGGCCGACGACGCCGTCTCGATCGCCACCGTGCACGCCGCCCTCGACTCGGGCGCGAACCTCATCGACACCGGCGACTTCTACGGCATGGGCCACAACGAACTGCTCATCCGGCAGGCGCTGGCCGACCGCAAGCGCGAGGACATCCTGCTCAGCGTGAAGTACGGCGCGCTGCGCGGACCCGACAACAGCTTCGGCGGCGTCGACACCCGGCCCGCGGCCACCAAGAACTTCCTCGCCTACTCCCTGCAGCGACTGGGCACCGACTACGTCGACATCTACCGGCCCGCCCGGCTGGACCCGAACATTCCGATCGAGGAGACCATCGGCGGCCTGGCGGAGCTGGTGCAGGCCGGCTACATCCGCCACATCGGCCTGTCCGAGGTGGGCGCGGAGACGCTGCGCCGGGCGGCGGCCGTGCACCCGATCGTGGACCTGCAGATCGAATACTCCCTGGTCTCGCGCGGCATCGAGGCCGAAATCCTGCCCGTCGCACGGGAACTCGGCATCGGCATCACCGCGTACGGGGTGCTCTCCCGCGGCCTGCTGAGCGATTCGCTGCGGCCCGGGCAGCAGTTCACACCCTCCGATTTCCGGGCACACAGCCCGCGTTTCCAAGGTGAGAACCTCGACGCCAACCTGCGCCTGGTCGACGCGCTGGCGAAGATCGCGGCCGAGCACCAGGTGAGCGTGGCCCAGCTGGCCATCGCCTGGGTGCTGTCGCGGGGCACGGACATCGTGCCGCTGATCGGCGCGCGGAAGCCGGAACGCTGGGCCGAAGCCGTTGCGGCGGTGGATATTCGGCTGTCCGAGGCCGAGCTGGCCACCATCGAGGCGGCGGTGCCCGCCGACCAGGTGGCGGGCGGCCGCTACGCGCCCGCGCAGATGGCCATGCTCGACAGCGAGCGCTGAGTCACCTCGCTGGAGCCGGAATCACTTCCGGCGCGGCCGGATCACCGCGGTGAAGGCGGCGCGGGCCACGGGTTTGCCGGTGACGTCGGCGATCGTCACCGGCACCTCGAGCTCGATCTCGGTGCGGGATTCGATGTTCGCGCGGGTCTGGGCGATGGTCTCCGGCGTCAGCTCGGCGGTGGCGCTGAACGGGCCCGCCTCGCCCTTGGCGCGGGCCAGGTATTCGATGCGGCCGTCGCGGGCGACGATGAAGGTGTCGCCGAGCAGGTCCACGATGCCGGAGATGGACGCGCCCATGGCGGCCGTCTCGGCCAGGCCGAACAGCAGGGCAGCGTGGATATCGCCATTGTGGTTGAAGTGCTCGGGGCGCGCGGCCATCCGGACCACATTGCGGCCCGGGGCGTAGTGCACACCCTCGATACCGGTGAACTGGATGAAGCCGAGCTTCTGGAAGCCCGCCATCACCATCTCACCCATGGCGGCGTTCGCCTCGTCCTTGGTAGCGCTGTCCATCGCCTCTCCTACCCGGCCAGAAATTGAAACCTGTTCCAATTTCATACCGGGCCGGGCGCGGCTTTGTCCACGGCAGCTTCCAGCCACGGATATACGGCAGCTTCCCGCCGGATCAGCCCACCACCCGGCCGGCCAGCCCCAGCGCCTCCGCGGTCCGGGCCATGGTCTGGCGCGCCAGCCGCGGATCCTTGGCCAGGCTCTGCCCCAGTGTCGGCATCAGCTCGCGCAACCGCGGCTCCCAGAGCCTGGAGTAGCGCGGGAAACAGCGCTCCAGCACCTCGAGCAGGATCACCGGGGCGGTCGACGCACCCGGTGTCGCGCCCAGCACCGCTGCCATCGAACCATCCTGCGCGGCAACGACTTCCGTCCCGAACTCCAGCACCCCGCCCTGCTCCGGATCCGGCTTCACCAGCTGGGCGCGCTGACCCGCGGTGACCAGGGTCCAGTCCTCGGCGCGGGCCTCGGGGACGAATTCCCGCAGCGCGGCGAGCTTCTTCTTCCGGGTCGAGGCCAGCTGCGTCACCAGCAGCCGCATCAGCTCGGGATTCGACTTCAGCATGGCCGCGATCGGGCCCGCGTTGCCCGGCCGCACCGCCCCCGCGGCGTCGAAGAGCGAACCCCGTTTCAGGAAACGCGGATTCGCCCCCGCGTACGGACCGAACAGCAGCGCGCGATCGCCGTTGATCACCCGGGTATCCAAGTGCGGCATGGCAATCGACGGCGCACCCGAGGGCGCGCTGCCGTAGACCTTCCCGTCGTGCTCGGCCACCACGGCGGGATTGTCGCAGCGCAGGAATCGACCGCTGACCGGCAGCAGGCTGTAACCGTGCACTTCCGGAACACCGGCCCGCTGCAGGATTTTCAGCGCCCAGCCGCCCGCGCCCGCGAATACGAAGCGGGCGTCCACCTTTCGCGTGAGGCGGTCGTTGTCGGTGCGCCAGTCGACCCGCAATTGCCAGGTGCCGTCATTGTTGCGGCGCAGCCCGCGCACCTCGCAATTGCGGTGGATCTCGACATCCTGCCAGCGCAGCCAATGGAAGAGCTGGCCGGTCAGTTCGCCGAAATCCACATCGCTGCCGGTGATATCGCGAGTCGCGGCGATCGGCTCGGAGGCGTCACGGCCCCGGGTGATCAGCGGAGCCCAGTCGGCAATGACCTCGGGGTCGTCGCTGAATCGCATATTCGCGAAAAGGTGGTGCGCGGACATGGTTTCGTGGCGGCGGCGCAGGAAATCCACTTCCCGCTGCCCGCGCGCCAGCGTCAGGTGCGGAACCGGATTGATGAAGGTCTCCGGCTTGCGCAGCACCCCGGATTCCACCAGCGACGCCCACAGCTGCCGGGTGAGCTGGAACTGCTCATTGAGCTCCAGCGCCGGCTCGATATCGATACTGCCGTCGGGATTCTCGGTGGTGTAATCGAGTTCGCACAGTCCGGCATGGCCGGTGCCCGAATTGTTCCAGGCCGCCGACGCTTCGGAGCCCACCTCGGGCAATCGCTCGTACACGCCGATGGTCCAGCTGGGTTCCAGATGCTTGATCAGCATCGCGAGCGTCGCGCTCATGATGCCGCCGCCGATCAGCACGACATCGTAGGGCCGCAGCGGCAGTTGTGTTCTCATCGTCATTACCTGGAAAACCCCGATTGAACTCGGACAGCGTACGGGCACGCTAGCACCATCCACCGGCCCGCCAGGGCGGCGCAGCAACACTATCGCCCAACCCGGCCCGGCGCACCCGGAGCTACCGGCCGGTTTGCGACATTGTTCGAAAGCGCCCTATATTGGCCACAATCCAAGAGATGCTCTCCAGAAGTTGTGCCGCAGAATGAGAGCATCCGCCTCCGGAGAGGCGCGGAGTGGGCGGCAGTGCAGTTGTGCCCACTCAGCTCTCCATGGAGGTCATCCCATGCACATCGGTCTCGGACTCCCCATTTCCGATCCCCTCGCCCTGCTCGACTGGGCGCGCCGCGCCGACGCCGGCCCCTTCTCCACCCTCGGCCTGCTCGATCGGCTGGTCTACGACAATCCCGAACCGCTGGTCACCCTCGGCGTGCTCGCCGGCGCGACCAGCCGCGTCAAGCTGCAGACCGAGGTCCTCATCGCGCCCCTGCGCGATCCCGCACTGCTCGCAAAACAGGCCGCCACCCTGGATGTGCTGTCCGGCGGGCGCTTCGTGCTCGGCCTCGGCGTGGGCGGGCGCGCCGACGACCACGAGGCCTCCGGCACCGACCTGCGCACTCGCGGCCGCCGCCTCGATCAGCAGATCGGCCTCATGCGCGACCTCTGGGCGGGCAAGCCGTTCAGTTCCAGCTGCGGGCCCATCGGCCCCGCACCGAGCTCGCTCCCCGGCCCGGAACTGCTCTTCGGCGGCTTCCAGCCCGCCGCGCTGGAACGCGTCGGCCGCTGGGGCGGCGGCTTTCTCGCGGCCGCCGCGCCCTCGTGGGCGGGCGGGCTCTTCGACGCCGTCCGCCGTTCCTGGCGCGACCACGGCCGCACCGGCGCGCCCCGCATCGTGGCCCAGGTCAATGTCGCGCTCGGCTCGGACGCCGTGCTCGACGACGCCCGCGCGTCCATGGGCGCGTACTACGAATTCTCCGGCCGCGCCGACTTCATGGTCGGCGGCATGCTGACCACGCCCGGCGAAATCCGCGACGCCATCCGGCAATTCGGCGATCTCGGGGCGGATGAGGTGATGCTGTACTGCTACGGCCGCGACGCCGATCAGGTGGATCGGCTCGCCGACGTGATCGGCTGACCGTCCCCCGGGCTCAGCCGACCATCTTGCGTGCCCGGTAGGCCGCGACCGCATTGCGGTTGGTGCAGGCCGTGGAGCAGTAGCGGCGGGAACGGTTGCGGGACAGGTCCAGCACGATGCCCGCGCAGGTCTCGTCGGCGCAAATGGCCAGCCGGGACAGCTCGTCGGCACGGATCAGGTCGATCATGGCCATGGCGGTCTCGACGGCCATGCGGACATCCAGCGGAGCCTCGGGCGGCACCGCGTGGATGTGGTAGTCGAGGTCGTCGTGGCGGACCAGCCGCGGCACCGCGCGATGCTCGGCCAGGATGGCGTTCACCAGGTCGACCGCGGTGTCGCGGTCGGCGGTGAGCAGGCGGCGCAGCGGGGCGCGCTGGCCGCGGACGGCCGTCAGCTCCGCCCGGGTGCGGGCATGCACGCCGGTGTAGCCGTGTTTGACGAAAAACTCGTCCAGCTGGGCGATCTCGGTCAGGGTGTCCGGGTCCTCGGCCGAGTTCACCAGTTCCACCGCCGCCGCCATGGCCGCCACCGTGTCATCAGCGAAAATCACTTTGACAGATTACACCCGGGCCACCTAGCGTCATTTGTCATGGCGACTTTGACTCATGACAGGGCGGCGATGTCGCACCGGCTGCGTTCCGGACTGCTCTGCGCCGCGCTGTCGGCGTCCGCATTCGGGCTCTCCGGCCCGCTGGCCCGCGGGCTCATCGACGCCGGCTGGAGTCCGGCCGCCGTGGTCATCGTGCGCGTACTACTCGGCGCGCTGGTGCTGCTGCCCGTGGCCGCGCGGCAGCTGCGTGGCGAATGGAACCTGCTGCGCCGCAACGCCGCCCTGCTCGTGGGCTACGGCCTGCTGGCCGTCGCCACCGCGCAGCTGGCCTACTTCAATGCCGTCGCGCACATGGATGTCGCGGTGGCACTGCTCATCGAATACACCGCACCCATCGCGGTGGTGGTGTGGCTGTGGCTGCGGCACAGCCAGAAACCCGGGCGCGCAACCGTTCTCGGCGCGATCATCGGCGTGACCGGCTTGATCCTGGTGCTCGACCTGAACTCCGGGACGGCCACCAGCTGGGTCGGCATCACCTGGGCGCTGGGCGCGATGGTCGGCGCGGCAGCGTATTTCATCCTGTCCGCGCACGCCGGGGATCAGGTCCCCGGCACCGTGCTGGCCACCGGCGGACTGCTGGTCGGCGGGCTCGGCATTCTGGCGGCCGGGCTGATCGGCATCGTGCCGCTGCACGCCACCACGGCATCCGTAGCGTTCCAGGGCTTCACGGCGGACTGGTGGGCGCCGCTGCTCGCGCTCGGCGTGATCACCGCCGCCGTCTCGTACGTGACCGGCATCGCCGCCACCCGGCTGCTCGGCTCCCGGCTGGCGTCCTTCGCGGCGCTCGGCGAGGTACTGGCCGCCATTGCGTTCTCCTGGGCGCTGCTCGGTCAGGCGCCCGCGCCGATCCAATTGCTCGGTGGCGCATTGGTTCTCATCGGCGTGGTGGTGGTCCGGCTGGGCGAGCCCGCGGACGACCCACTCGCGAGCAGCATGCCACACTCCTGACACCGGCGCTGACCTGCCGATTACATTTATCGATTGCCCTTGTGCGCCACAGCCCTTCACATCTCGAGTTGATAACGGTAGTTTGTCGCAAATGTCGGGGAACCAGTCCGCAACTCGAGGAAAACCACGATGCCCATAACCAAATACATTGCGCCCGCCCTGCTTTGCCTGACCGCGACCACGGTCGCGGGCACCGCGACCGCCGAACCGGCGCAGGCTCCGGAGCAACCCGCCCTGCAGATCAAGGGCACCGATCACAACATCGGCTATGACGTGGCCCTCACCGCCGACCACCGCGCCGCCGTCAGCACCCTGCAGGCCGGGCACTTCCTCGCCACCTGGGACGGCGACGCCGTCATCGTGACCAACGACGACGGCGTCCTGGTCTCCACCGTCCCCCTGAAGTACGACATCGACGGCAGGACAGCCGAATTCACCCCGACGATCGACCAGGACAACCGCCGGCTGACCCTCACCCCCGTCGCGGAATCCGACACCCCGGTCCGTGAGGTCGACGCCCAGCAGCACTTCTTCGACGTCGTCCAGGCCAACCTCCCCGCGGTAGCCACCGGCGCGGCCATCGGCGCCACCATC
Source organism: Nocardia sp. NPDC004711 (assembly GCF_053601595.1). NCBI lineage: Bacteria > Bacillati > Actinomycetota > Actinomycetes > Mycobacteriales > Nocardiaceae > Nocardia > Nocardia sp. NPDC004711. The sequence continues at coordinate 60,188 of NZ_JBSGCB010000052.1, forward strand.
GGCTTCATCGCGGGCTTCCCCGTCGGCCTGTTCGTCCTCGACTTCATCACCGCTCCCCTGCTCGCCGTGGTCGGCGGCGTGGTCGGCGGCGCCATCGGGCTCCAGATGTCCGGCGGCCAGCAGGCCACCGACGCGGCCCTCAGCTACGTCGACACCCTCGCCCCCGGCACCGGCAACCTCTTCCGCCCGGTCTTCGCCGCCCTCCCCGCCGCCCCCCAACCGGCGAACTGACCAGCCCCACAACACAATTCGGCCCGCGCTCCTCGTCAGAGCGCGGGCCGGCTTGCGGGTGCATGAACTACCAAGTGACCTCGGGCATCGCAGCTTCGAAACCGAAGGCAGCGCAAATGATTCGGCCCCCGCTTCGAGGTGAAGCGGGGGCCGAATCCTATTGACTGCCTACCAGGCTCAGCGGTAGTCGCTGAAGCCGTAGTCGTCCAGCGGGACCGCGGCACCGGTGGAGGTGCCGAAGCCGTCCGGGCTGTAGTAGCTGTCGTCGTAGGACGGGACAGCGTACGCGGCCTGACGGGCCTCCTCGGTGGGCTGAACCTGGATGTTGCGGTACCGGTTGATGCCGGTACCGGCCGGGATCAGCTTACCGATGATCACGTTCTCCTTCAGGCCGATCAGCTTGTCGGAGCGGCAGTTGATCGCGGCGTCCGTGAGCACGCGGGTGGTCTCCTGGAAGGAGGCCGCCGACAGCCACGAATCGGTCGCGAGCGACGCCTTGGTGATACCCATCAGCACCGGGCGACCCGAGGCGGGCTCGCCACCCTCCGCGACCACGCGGCGGTTGGCGGACTCGAACTCGGCGCGCTCCACCAGCGAACCCGGGAGGAACTCGGTCGCACCCGAATCGATGATGGTGACGCGGCGCAGCATCTGGCGGACGATCACCTCGATGTGCTTGTCGTGGATGGACACACCCTGCGAGCGGTACACCTCCTGGACCTCGTGGACCAGGTGGACCTGCACCTGACGCGGACCCATCACGCGCAGCACCTCGTGCGGATCGGCCGAGCCCTCGAGCAGCTGCTGACCGACCTCGACGTGGTCACCGTCGGCCAGGAGACGCTCGGAGCCGTCCTCGTGCTTGAACACCCGCAGACGCTGACGCTTCGACAGCTTGTCGTACAGGACCTCGTCCGACCCGTCGTCCGGGATGATCGTGATCTTGTAGAAGCGGTCGTCGTCCTCGAGCCGCACGCGACCCGACACCTCGGCGATGGGGGCCTTGCCCTTGGGCACACGAGCCTCGAAAAGCTCCTGCACTCGGGGCAGACCACCCGTGATGTCGTCACCCGCGACACCACCCTGGTGGAAGGTACGCATGGTCAGCTGGGTACCGGGCTCACCGATGGACTGGGCGGCGACGATACCGACGGCCTCACCGATGTCCACCAGCTTGCCGGTCGCCATCGAGCGGCCGTAGCAGGTGGCACACACGCCGGTGCCGGTGGTGCAGGTCAGCACGGAGCGAACCTTCACCTCGGTGATGCCGGCCTCGAGCAGCGCCTCCAGGGCGGGATCGCCCAGGTCGTGGCCCTTCTCGACGACGACATTGCCGTTCGCGTCCACCGCGTCGGTGGCCAGCGTACGAGCGTAGGTGCTGGTCTCCACGTGGGCGTCCCGGATGAGCGAGCCGTCGGCCTGCTTCTCCGCGATCGGCACCACGATGCCGCGCTCGGTGCCACAGTCGGTCTCGCGCACGATGACGTCCTGCGACACGTCCACCAGACGACGGGTCAGGTAACCCGAGTCGGCGGTACGAAGCGCGGTGTCGGCCAGACCCTTTCGCGCACCGTGGGTGTTGATGAAGTACTCCAGAACCGTCAGGCCCTCACGGAAGGAGGACTTGATCGGCCGCGGGATGAACTCACCCTTCGGGTTGGTAACCAGACCCTTCATACCGGCGAGGGTACGAGTCTGGGTGAAGTTACCGGTCGCGCCCGAGTCGACGATCGTGATGATCGGGTTGTCGGCCGGGTAGTGCGCGCGCAGCGCCTTACCAACCTCTTCGGTCGCTTCCTGCCAGATCTTGACCAGGGCGTTGTTGCGCTCCTGGTGATCGAGCGCACCACGCTGGTACTTCTTCTCGATCTGATCCGACTGCGCCTCGTAGCGCTCCATGATCTCCGCCTTCTCCGGCGGAACGAGCACGTCCGACATGGAGACGGTGACACCGGAGCGGGTGGCCCAGTAGAAGCCGGAGTCCTTCAGCTTGTCGACGGTCTGCGCCACGACGATCATCGGGTAGCGCTCGGCGAGATCGTTGATGATCGCCGCCTGACGCTTCTTCGGCATCGGCTCGTCGATGAACGCGTAGTCCGCCGGGAGCAGGTCGTTGAAGATGACGCGGCCCAGCGTGGTCTTGGTGATCCACGCGTCGCCCCGCCGCCAGCCGTCCGGGAACAGCTCGGCCTCGACGTCCTTCGGCGGACGCTGCTCGGTCAGGCGAATCTTGATCAGCGAACGCACGGTCAGCTCACCGCGATCGACGGCCATCTGCGCCTCGGCGGGCGAGGAGTAGACGCCGAACTCGGCCTCGTCCTTGGTGGCCGCGCGGTACTCGCCCTTCGCGCCCTCTTCCAGGCGAGTCAGGTAGTACAGACCGGTCACCATGTCCAGACGCGGCATGGCGAGCGGACGACCCGACGCCGGCGACAGGATGTTGTTCGAGGACAGCATCAGGATGCGGGCCTCGGCCTGCGCCTCCGCCGACAGCGGCAGGTGCACGGCCATCTGGTCACCGTCGAAGTCGGCGTTGAACGCCTCACACACCAGCGGGTGCAGCTGGATGGCCTTACCTTCGACCAGCAGGGGCTCGAAGGCCTGGATACCCAGGCGGTGCAGGGTGGGCGCACGGTTCAGCAGCACCGGGTGCTCGGAGATGACCTCTTCGAGGACATCCCACACCTGGGGACGCTGACGCTCGACCATCCGCTTGGCGGACTTGATGTTCTGCGCGTGGTTCAGGTCGACCAGACGCTTCATGACGAACGGCTTGAACAGCTCGAGCGCCATCAGCTTGGGCAGACCACACTGGTGCAGCTTCAGCTGCGGACCGACGACGATGACCGAACGGCCGGAGTAGTCGACACGCTTACCGAGCAGGTTCTGACGGAAACGACCCTGCTTGCCCTTGAGCAGATCGCTCAGCGACTTCAGCGGGCGGTTACCCGGACCGGTGACCGGACGGCCACGACGGCCGTTGTCGAACAGCGCGTCCACCGACTCCTGAAGCATGCGCTTCTCGTTGTTCACGATGATCTCGGGCGCACCCAGATCGATCAGTCGCTTCAGCCGGTTGTTGCGGTTGATGACGCGGCGGTACAGGTCGTTCAGGTCGGAGGTCGCGAAGCGGCCACCGTCCAGCTGCACCATCGGGCGCAGCTCCGGCGGGATCACCGGCACGGCGTCGAGGACCATGCCCATCGGCGAGTTGCCGTTGGTCTGGAACGCCGCCACGACCTTCAGACGCTTCAGCGCGCGCAGCTTCTTCTGGCCCTTGCCCGTGCGAATGGTCTCGCGCAGGTTCTCGGCCTCGGCGGCGATGTCGAAGGTCTCCATGAGCTTCTGGATCGCCTCGGCACCCATGGCACCGGTGAAGTACTCGCCGTAGCGGTCCTGCAGCTCGCGGTAGATCACCTCGTCGATGATCAGCTGCTTCTTGGCCAGCTTGGTGAAGGTGGTCCAGATCTCGTCGAGCCGGTCCAGCTCACGCTGGGAGCGGTCGCGCAGCTGACGCATCTCGCGCTCGCCGCCGTCCTTGACCTTGCGGCGGACGTCGGACTTGGCGCCCTCGGCCTCCAGCTCGGCCAGGTCGGCTTCCAGCTTCTGGGCGCGGGCCTCGAGGTCGGCGTCGCGCTGATCGGCGACCGACTTCTTCTCGACCTCCATCTCCGCCTCGAGCGTGGACAGCTCGTTGTGGCGCAGCTCGTCGTCGACCGAGGTGATCACGTACGCGGCGAAGTAGATGATCTTTTCCAGATCCTTCGGCGCGAGGTCGAGCAGGTAGCCCAGGCGCGACGGCACACCCTTGAAGTACCAGATGTGGGTGACCGGGGCGGCCAGCTCGATGTGGCCCATGCGCTCACGACGCACCTTGGCACGAGTCACCTCGACACCACAGCGCTCACAGATGATGCCCTTGAAGCGGACACGCTTGTACTTACCGCAGTAGCACTCCCAGTCCCGGGTGGGACCGAAGATCTTCTCGCAGAAGAGGCCGTCCTTCTCCGGCTTCAGCGTGCGGTAGTTGATGGTCTCCGGCTTCTTGACCTCGCCGAAAGACCAGTTGCGAATGTCTTCGGCGGTCGCCAGGCCGATCCGGAGTTCATCGAAGAAGTTGACGTCTAGCACGTAACTTCCTTTCCCCTGTTCGGGTTGAGAATGAGCAAAAGTTCAAATCCATTGCCCTGGAGCGCCTCTCGGCGCTCCAGGACCGTTCGCTCACTGCGCCAGGTCGTCGACCGTCGCAGCCTCGTTGCGGGACAGGTTGATACCCAGGTTCGCCGCGGCGCGCTCCAGGTCCTCGTCGTCGCCGTCGCGCATCTCGATGGCGGCGCCGTCCGAGGACAGCACCTCCACGTTCAGGCACAGCGACTGGAGCTCCTTGAGCAGAACCTTGAACGACTCCGGGATACCCGGCTCCGGAATGTTCTCGCCCTTGACGATCGCCTCGTACACCTTCACGCGGCCGACCACGTCGTCCGACTTGATGGTGAGGAGTTCCTGCAGGGTGTAGGCCGCGCCGTACGCCTGCATGGCCCAACATTCCATTTCACCGAAGCGCTGACCACCGAACTGCGCCTTACCACCCAGCGGCTGCTGCGTGATCATCGAGTACGGACCGGTCGAACGCGCGTGGATCTTGTCGTCGACCAGGTGGTGCAGCTTCAGGATGTACATGTAGCCGACCGAGACCGGATACGGGAACGGCTCGCCGGAGCGGCCGTCCAGCAGGATGGCCTTACCGTCGTCGTTGATCATCTTCTCGCCGTCGCGGTTCGGCAGCGTCGAACCGAGCAGGCCGGTCAGCTCTTCCTCACGCGCACCGTCGAACACCGGGGTGGCGATGTTCGTGTCGGCGGGCTGGCCGATCATTTCCTCGGGCAGGTTCTTCGCCCAGTCCGGGGAACCGTCGACCTGCCAACCGGTCTTGGCGATGTAACCCAGATGGGTCTCCAGCACCTGGCCGATGTTCATACGACGCGGCACACCGTGGGTGTTCAGGATGATGTCGACCGGCGTGCCGTCGGGCAGGAACGGCATGTCCTCCTGCGGGA
>NZ_JBSGCB010000053.1:0-65401 GCF_053601595.1 Nocardia sp. NPDC004711
GAACCCGGAAGCTAAGGCCACCTGCGCCGATGGTACTGCACTCGACAGGGTGTGGGAGAGTAGGACACCGCCGGAACATCCTTCGCGAAGGCCCCGACCAATGTGGTCGGGGCCTTCTGCGTATCCGGGCATGTCAACCAAATCGATACGTGCCCAACACGATCCAGCACCGAATAGTCTCTATGCGCTTCTATTGGCCGAATCCAATCACGCTGCAGGCTCTCAAAGCCGCGGGCTGGACTCCACGTCGCCGAGTAGACATCACCGAATGGATCGACCGCCTGAAAGCCGAAGGCTTCCACGTCTCCCGCCCCGCGGCATCAACCCTCGAATCCTTCGGCAAACTCGCCCTCCGCCCCCCTGACCTCGCCGGCGCCCTGTGGCCTCCCGACCCAATCTTCTTCGACCCCATCGACGTAGCGACCGGCATGTACGACCGCTACGCCGATTTCGAATCAGCCCTCGGCCACCGCATGACCCCCCTAGCCGCCAACGCCACCGGCACAACCTTCCTCCTGATGCTCGACAACGGCAACGTCGTCTCCGACGGCATCCTGGCCCTCCACCTCCTGGGCCCCACCTTCCCCCAGGCCCTCGATCTCATCCTCCGTCGCCACCGCACCCCCGACCAGATCCTCACGTACCACCGCGGCCGGCCGATCTCCCCAGCCCGGCAAACCCGAGCCTCCTAAGTGCCGGCACAACCTCAGATCAGATGACAACCGCCTATGCCAATGTCTCGGATCTCACTGTGCCGCTAGGCATACGACATCAGAGACCTTCCAGAGGAGCGAGCGTGACGGCCGAGGGGCAGGTGTGCGGCTCGATCGGTGTCGATCAGTCGTGGTGACGGGTGCGGTCGGCCCGTCACCACGGTCGAGTTCTGTCTCCTAGCGCAAGGTCATCTGCGCCTGACACCGTAATCCGGCAGGTTATGCGGGGTCGTCGAAGAGGCTGTCGACGGTGCTGGCCATAATGGATTTATCCAGCCAGTCGAGGAGACGTTCGGGTTCCGTGCAGGACGTGATGCGCCCATGGGCCGCGGCGGTGATGGTGATTCCGTTTCGCTCCAGTGTGTGAATGACGGCCACGGCAAGCCCCTCCGCACGTCCTTTAGCGAGTCCTTCGGCACGTCCCTCAGTGCGGGCCTGCGCCCGCAGGCGCTGGGAGGTTTCGGAGCGGAAAAAGGAGAGGTCCACGGTCATCAACTGCCTCCAGAGTCGTCCGGCCGGGCTTTTGCCCAACCCGAGTTCAGCGCCTCGAACGCGCGGCCGAATACGTCCGGGTGGCGTTGGAAAAGCCGGTGCATCGCTTCGTGTTTGGAGCCGACCATGCGATGAAGCTATCGCGTCGGATCGAATGTGTGTGCGATTGTTGTGATGTCGTCCGGACCCTCCCGATTTGCACGGGACTCGGCGGGTTGGCGACCGGGTGCAACCGGGAAGGTTCCTCGCGCTCGTTCCACGCGTCGAGCGCCTCATCGGCGGGATCTCAGTCCGGTCGCCCGCAGCACTTCTTGTACTTGCGGCCGGAACCGCACCAGCAGGGGTCATTTCGGCCGGGTGGCCAGGGTGCAGCGTGGTGGATGGTGTCGACGAGTTGCGTCGCGAAAGCGGCTCGCGTGGAGGGTAGTTCGGGGTTGGCGTCAGTTCGGGCCGCGTATTCGGCGAGCCCATCGACAGTCGTGGTGATCACCCGTGGCGACCGTCCCGGCTCGAGCTCACGCAGGGAGTGTTCCACCGCCGCACGGTGCTCATCGAAGGTGTCGTAGGCGTGCATGGCCGGCCATCGCCGAATGGCTTGTGCGAATTCGTGTTCCGGGAAGAACAGGACAGCGGCTCGCACGGGTTTCACGGGGAGGTCGCGTTGGGTCAGATCGGCGATCACGCGCGCGCGGTGCTGGTCGACGCCCAAGTCGGTCTCATCCTCCGGCAGCCCGAGCAGTTCGCGGACGCGGGCGCGACCCGAGGCCAGCCGGAATCGTGTCAAGGATTCCCGGAGGTCATCGTCTGCCGCGGACATCCGCACGCGCTCGAGTCCCGATTCGAACCAGCGCAGTGCCTCCTCGAGATCCCCGTGCTCCTCGAAGGCCTCGCCAGCAATCTCGTACGCCTGGTAATCGTCGGATCCCTCGGCGAATACCACCTCGAGCAGGTCGTAGGCCTCCTCCTCGTCGCCGTGCTCGAGCAGGAATGTCGCATACCAGACGCGCGCGTCGGCGGCGACCGGACCGCCGTCGGCGATGGCGTCCAGATACCGCCGCCGTGCTTTGTCGTAGTCGCCGGCCATCGCCCAATACGAGGCGGCCTCGGTGAGGTTCTGTGCTCGGTCCAAAGGGTCGCCCGCCGCGGCCTCCCGCTCGTAGTCCTGGGCGATCTCCTCGGGAGGCTGCTGAAAGCCCGCAAATTCCGCCGTGACCGCCGCCAATTCCGCAGTCAGTCGGGCATTCTCGGCTTCCAGCCGCTCCTTCTTCCGCCGCAGTGCGTCGCGCTGGCCGTCGTCGGTCGGTTCAGCGGGCATTCTTCCCCTCTTACGGTGACGGTGGTTTCGGCTTTCGTCACCACTCGGGGAAGCATACTGACCGGGGCTGGGCAGCGTGGTGTCTCGCGGCTCAGGATTGCGGCGGGTCAGTCTTGCATGAATCCGATCCAGAGGTAGTCGCGGGCTCGGGTCAGCGCGACCATGCGTTGTCTCGCGGCCAGATCCGCACGGTCACCTTCGGCACCCGTAGCCGGTACGGTCACCTCGTCATCCTGGTGACAGCATCGATTGTCACGGACCGTCACATGACTTGGCGCAAAAGAGGATTCACGATACGCCTGCTACTCGGCGCGATGAACGACCGTGTGATGGTATGGCTGGTCTCCAGCTCCAGCTCCAGCTCCAGCTCCAGCTCCAGCTCCAGCTCCAGCTGGCGCGGTGAGCGGAGGCCATCCGCTGACCGAACATGCCACGGTGCGTCGACCAGCTTACGAGCGCGCCCACACCCAAGCGAACCCCGGAGACCGTCGAGATCGCCTGCTGGTCAAGGGCGCATCGTGGATAGGCTTGCGAATGGCCGGTGCGATGTGGTCGAGATGGCTGATCACCTCCGCCGGGAGTATCCCAGATTGATTACCGCACAGGAGATCCGAATGACGACCATCATCGGCGGCGGCATCGCTGGCATCGCGCTCGCAGGTGCGCTGGCTCGCGCCCAAGACAAAGTGACGCTCTACGAACAGCAATCGGCAGGCTCCTCTGGCGGCGGTGCGTTCCTGTTTCTGGACCAGCGCGGACATGACGCACTGACCGGGCTCGGACTGGACCGGGATGCCCTGCACGCTGCCTCGCATCCGGTGCACGGCCTGGACTACACAAACAGCGCCGGCGTGCATTCCAGTCGAATGGGTCAGGGTCACCGGTTCTGGCTGCGCCGCAACCTGATCGGCGTCCTGACCGAATTCTTGGACGGGTCCGGCGCCGAGGTGCTCGCCGGGGCCGCAGTCACCAACGTGGCCCTGGATGGCGGAGCGGCGGTTGTCCATTGCGCCGGTGAGACCACCGCCATCGATTCATTGCTCATTGGCGCGGATGGCATCGATTCGGTCGTGCGCGCCGGCCTGGAACCGCAGCGTCGCCCCACCTACGCCGGAGATGTCGTGTTGTACGGCATGACCACGGCCGGCTTGGAATTGCCCACGGCTCCCGATGTCCTGCACTTCTACGCCGAGATTCCCGAGCTCGGCGGCCTCGGCAGCACGTTCGGGCACGTCTGGAGCCGCGCTGAGGACACCACCGCCCTGTGGTTCCTGCGCATCGCACGTCCGCCGCTCGACGCCGACGATCTCGGCTTCCGCCCGGTCGGCGAATGGGCCGACACCGTACTCGAGGCTGCCCCGTCTAACCGCGAGAACCTCGAAACGTTGCTCGCACTGACGGATTCGGTGCATGTCAGCAATGCCCGCGACGTCTCCCTCGAAGGCGCAGCCGCGCCGAGCCTGCCGATTCTGCTCGTCGGGGACTCCGACCACGCAATCACTCCCGCAGCCGGAGTTGGTGCTCGCGACGCTCTGGAGGACGCCCTCGCCGTCTATCAAGCTGTCCGCAGCGCGAACTCGCCCGCGGACGCGATGGCCGCGCGTCGCCGGCAAATCCTTGCCGATCGGGAACAGGCGCGGCGCGTGATCCCGCGCCCGCGCACATAGAGGTCGACGCTCGCCCGAATCTGTTCTCCGCCTCGCTGTTCCATTAAGCCGGGGCCAGGTCCGCGTAGTTGCCGTCTCATTCATCTCGCACAACGGCGGGGTGACCATTCGTCAGACACCTACCGCAACAGTATCGACCGTGCGAACTCGGCTGCGTGTGAGCTGAACTGGCGTCCGAATGTGGCGCGGTCCCGCCGTAAGAGGTTCATCCGTTCGAACACGTCGCTCAGGTGCCCGACCGCGGATGTGATGTCCACCGATTCGAGCGGGGTCCCGTCGGCGAGCCGCCAACCTGTGGCGGTCAGGAGGTCGGCGACCATTCGGTCGACACCATCGGTCACACCGGCAGCGATTGCCATGAGATACAGCAGGGCTGGCTCGTCCCCGTACTTGCCGATCTTTTCACCGGTCTTCGTTGCCAGGTGCCACCACAACGCAATCGGGTCCTCGCGGAGTGCACGGCCTTTCGTTGTGGCCGACAGCTTGCCGCGGTATTTGCGCACCAGGCCCATCTGCTGTGCAGACGCTCGCAGCTGTGCGACGGGTGGCGTCAGGTCTTCGCGATTGCCCTTCCCGATCCAGTCCTCGTCCATGCTCAGCTCGCGGAAGATGGACGACACGACGGCCGGTGGAAGATATCCAGCTCCGGTCAGGGTGATGCCGCTGGTTCCGAGATGCTCGATGAGGCAGCGATAGGGGTGTACCGCGGCGGAAGCGATCTCCTCGTCGATATGTACCGGGATGCCGAGCTCTACACGATCGATCAGCTGTCGCAATTGATTTCGAGCCGGCGGCGGTGCTGTCCGCTGGAGCATGACGACGTCGCGCATCAGCTCAGGCAGGTCGGCGTCGGTGCTGTCGATCGGCCCGGGCTCCCGGTCGGCGGGAATCTCCAGGTCGATGGCGGTGAGGCGCTCGTTGATCGTGTCGAGGTCGAAGGGGACCGGCGAGTAGTAGTTCTGATCGACGTCCTCGCCGTACACACTCCGGAACTCGGCCACTGCCCGACGATGCTCAGGATGTGCGGAATCAGTTGCCGCAATGATCAATTCGTATCCTCCGACACCGCCGCAGTCCTCCGGCGGACCTGGCCGTCGGCCGTCCGTGCACACAGCCCGAGCCGCGGCGGGCTCGCGCGGTGACACGGCCTCCAACTCGATGACGTGCTGCCAGTCGTCGCCGAAGTCGTAGAGGTAGTGCAAGATGTCGCCGACATCGACCAGCACCTCATCCAAGCGGACTTGCTCTTCCGGGATCCCCGGCTCACCCTCGTCGGCCTGGAACGGGCACAGGTAGTACTCCGTGCGTCGGTCGTAATACGCTGGCCCGCTGCCGAACTGATGCAAGTGACTGTCGGTCCAGCCGAACGCGGCCTGAATGGCCGCATGCAGTTCGTCGAGAAACAGTCCGGACGAGAGCTCGAGCCGCCGCCACACGGGCGGTTCGGTATCCACCAGATCGATGCGAACGCGATAGGTCATCGCCTGCTCCCGCCGTGGTCGGCGTCGAGAGGGCACCGGCACCTCTTCCGCCTCGCGGGGGCTCTCCATCAACTGCCCGATCAGCGCTTTCAGATCATCGGGATGCAGCTGAGCCAGCATTTGCTCGATGTCGGGATCCATATCGCGCTGAGGCATAGCGAGCACGCTACTCGGCCCCCGGCGTCGCCCGCCCGTGGACGCTCACGGGGTCCGCTGTCCGGTTTGCCGGCCCAGTGCCAAGCCTGGCACTCGGCACGTCGATCGAACGACGGATCGTGAGATCCTCGAAGGCCGAAGGCCCGAGCTGACGGCCTTGGTGACGAGCACCGGCTCGGTGCTGTGCCCCCCACGCGGACGGTGTCGGGCTACCAGATCCCATTGCGACAAATACGGCTTCCTCTCAGCCGAATACAACCAGCTTGGGGATTAGCCAGGGGCGACCGCTCACGACCATGCGCGGCCCATCACTTCAGGGCGGATGTCGACGTTGAGTGTCGGGGTCAGTTCCAGGCGCACGTAGCGTCCGGGGTTGTAGTCGATGCCGACCAGCGAGCGGTTGATGACCTCCACCCGGTCGCGGATCAGCGACACCTGCTTCTCGAGTTGCGCGTGCAGGTCGGCGATATCGCGAATGGTGTTGGTGTTCAGGTATTCCTTGAATCGGGCTTCGAAGCGGGGGAGGTCGTCGGCGGCGAGTTTGCGGTGCAGTTCCGCGTAGCCGTCGGCAGATTCGGGGTTGTCATCGAGCTCGGCGGTCTCGAGCGGGTAGCTGCGCCGGAAGCCGGTCATTTTCGTGATGGCCCGGGTGGCGGCGGCGCGTTGTTCCTTGGCGACGGTGTCGGCGCGGCCGGTCAGGTCGCGGGTGATCCGGGTCTGGGCGGCGTCGCAGGCTTCGACGGTGTCGGCGGGGTAGCGGTGTGCGGTGTCGGACAGTGCAGTGAACAGGTCGTGGGCCGGAGCGCAATCCGGTTGTGAGAGCAGCTCTTGCACCGCTGTCAGGCTGGTTCGCGCGTCGGCGATCCGCTGTTCCGCCACGGCGATGTCGCCATTGAGTTTTTCGGTCCGCTTGTCGGCCAGGTCCAGCTTGTCCGACACCCGCCGCAGCTGGTCGGTGATCGTCCGCAGTTCCCCAGAGGAGCTCTCGAGCTGTTGTTTCTCCCGTTCCAGGTCGTCGATGGCGCGGACGGCTGCCGCCCAGTCCAGTTCGTCGAAACTGTCGAATTCGGCGAGCCGGGTCAGTGCCTTGGCCTGCGAGTTCAACTCGCCGAGCCGCTGCCGGGCGGTCTGCTGCGCGCGCTCGAGCCTGGCGAGTACGCCGGTCAGCCGCTGCGCGTCGGCCAGCAGCGCGTCGATCTTGCCCTGGTTGCTCCAGCCCAGCACATCGTGGCGGCGGTCGTCGATGCGGTGCCGATCATCCTTCTCGTGTCGGCCGCGGCCGCCCTTCACCTGACCGCTGCGGGTGAGAGCCGTTCTTGCGCGGCGGAATTCGGTCATGGAGTCGATGCACTCGTAGTCGGCGCGGTGGCGCAGTTCCCGATCGAGCCAGTCGGTGAATGGCGACTGCTTGATCTCCAGTTTGGTGTAGAGGGCGCGGTCGGGAACCGGCGCGGGACGTTCCGGCGCGGGGGCGGTGGCCACCCGGAAGTACACGAGGCGCCCGCCGAGATGATTGCCGTCGATCCAATCCGATACGGCCGCATAGTGTTCGGAGGCGACGAGCAGGGCGAGCCCGAATCCGTGCCGTACCCGCTCGGCGGCGCCCTCCTGCAGCTGGACCTGGATCAGCTCGCCCGCGTCGGGCAGTGCGGTTTCGGACAGCCCGATCGCCGCGCACAGCCGCTGGCGCTGGGTCAGCTGCTGGGCAGGGATATTGCTGGGCCGATCGCGCAGGCTGCGCAGTTCGCCGTTGACACTCTCGGCGTCGAGGGTGGCGTCGCGGTGCTGAAAGGCCAGTTGCTGCAGCTCGTTCTGGTGGGTGGCGACGGCGTCGTCCACGGTGGCGGTGTTCTCTCCGATTTCCCGCCGCCGCGTGCCGAATTGCGCCGCGTCTTGGACCGGCCGCAGTCCGGCTATGTCGAGTAGTTCGCCGAAACGTCTGGCTTTGCTGTCGCGCGCCACCCGGTCGTCGGCGAGTCGTTTGATGTCCCTTTCGATTTCGCTCAACCGGTTGCCGCCGTGCCCGGCTCGTTCCAGTTCGAGGCGGCTGTGTTCGGCGCGCAGGTCGGTGACGGCGTTGACCGCGCGGGTGCGCTCGGTGCGCAGGTCGGCGAGTCCGACGCCGCGGTGCATGCCAAGGACCGGTTGGTGTTGTCTCCCTCATACCTGACGAACAGCGTCAGCCGGTTCTCCTGAGCTTCGGCCGTGTCCTTCCTGTACGCCTGAGTGTGTCGCTGCTTCAGTCGGAGATCGCCTACAAGGGTCGAGTTGGAAAGCTGTGCAGCAGAAAGGGTTACAACGTAGACCACACGGTGAACCCTACCTATCTGCGCTCGACAGACATCTCATCATGCAAGGGCGAGGTTAAGAATCCTGGCGGTACCGGCCCCCGACGTTGACCAGCAAACCCCGCCGGAGATGAGCCGTGTAACCATGCGGTGGAACGGCGCCGCTGTCGCCATGGCCGAATTCGCAGGCGTCGCGGCGTCGGAAGGATCTCGACTATCGATCGCGACGAACGGTTAGCGACCGCACTGGCGCGAAATGGCCTGCTCGTCGCCGCACGTGGCCGTGGAACAGATCAGCGGTCCGATCGCGGATGGGTTGCGGTCAGCGAGCGGTCGCGGCAGGCCGGACATCCTGGTCGGATAGCTGTGTTCCCCTGAGCTGGCCTCATCCCGCTGACCGGAGCATCGTTACCTGAACCGGTTTCCGTTCATCGCGAGTGCGATTCGGCCGCGGCTACTGAGACGCCATCGGCTGCGAGGGCGGCTGGGGATGATCAACCCGCGGGATTCGAGTTGGGCGAGGGCGTTTCGGGTTCGCCAGCTGGTCAGGGTTGAGGTCTGTTGGATCTGTGCGGCGGTCAGGGTGTTGTCGGGGTGGAGTGTGGTCAGAACGGCTACCTCGGCAGGGGTCATTGTTGATCACACCTTCGGTTTTCGGGATCGGTGTCTTCCGGCGGGGTGGCCGGTTCGATTGGGGACGTCGAGATGTCCGCCTCCGGTGAGTGGAAGTCGAAGGGAGCTGGGGCTTCCCGAGTGGCTGTCCGAGTAGAAGCCCCAGCAAGACCAGAGGATAACGGCGGTGCAGAGGGCGAGGATCGACAGTAGCCCCATGCGTCCCAAGGCATTCCGACCTCCTTTGACTCGTGTCGAGCAGTGGCGAACGGTGACGTCCGATGTCGGGTAAGTAGAGGATTTGGGGCCTCGTACGTGTGGCGAGATTGGACGAGCCAAGGGAATCCATCCGTTTCCCCTGCGTGGGTTCCACGATGCGCGGACAATGAGATCCGCAGTTCGCCAAGCAGTCATCCACGATCGGGCGTGCGCGCCATCCAGATTCGGGAGCGATGCTGATGAGCAAGAACCCGACGACGATTCCTCGACGGCAGTTGGGGAGGCAGCTCCGGGAGTTGCGGCAAGCGGTTGGGCTTTCGCTTGCCGATGCGGCCAGGCTGATCGAGCGAGGAGCTGGGACGCTACAGCGGTTGGAGAAGGGCGAGAATCCGCGGATCAGGCAGCTTGATATCGAGGCGCTGTGCAAGCTCTACAGCGTGTCGGAGGAGCGCACACAACAGATGAAGGCTCTTACGCTGCAGGCGGATCGGCGCACTCGGCCAGCTGATGAGTCCCACTGGTGGGCAAGGTATGAGGATCTGATTCCGGCCGAGTTCGAGACCTACATGTCGTTGGAGATGGCGGCCGATCGGATGATCACCTACCAGCCTGACACCGTGCCTGGGATCGTCCAGACTGCCGACTACGCCAGGGCGTTGAATCGAGTGTTCTTCACCTTGGACACGGCCATGGAATTGGAACAGCGAGTGCAGGTTCGAATGCAGCGGCAGACCGCGATCACGCGGCGACTGTCTCCCCTTGAAGTCGATCTGCTCATTGATGAGGCGGCCGTGAGGCGTGTTGCTGGTTCGCGCAAAATCATGGCTGCCCAACTCCGCCTTCTGGCCGACGCGCCCCCGAACGTCAGGGTGCGGGTGATCCCATTCAGTGGCGGATTCCCTCTGGGCGGTCACGTTGGCCCGTTTGTGATCTTGGACTTTCCCACGGACCCCGGGACGTATGAGCCCGTGGAGCCCTCAACCGTTTATGTGGAGTCCTACGGTTCCAGGATGTACTACGACAGCGATATCGATGTGTCTCGCTACCGCGACGCGTATACGAAGCTCGGCTGGATAGCGTTGAATGACGCTGAGACCAAAAACCTTCTGAGGTGCGCAGCGACGGAGTGCGAGGCGTGAACGATCTATCCGGTGCGCACTGGTTCAAGAGCAGCAGGAGTCAGGGAGGTGAAACGTGCGTGGAAGCCGCCCACTTGAGTGGAGGCGGTGTTGGCGTACGTGATTCGAAGCTCGGAGATGCCAGCCCAGTCCTGGTCTTCGATGGATCGGAATGGGACTGCTTTACGAGCGCAGTGAAGGCGGGCACCTTCGATCAACCCTAGGTGCTCGCTCGAAGCGCCGTGTCCACGAATTCCGGATCGGAACGGCGCTCCGTCCTCCGAACATCGTGAGCCAAGCGGAGTTTCGCGACCGGGCTCGTGGCCAATGCAGCTTCTTGCACCAACGACCGGCTGCCCTCCGCCAGCCCTTTGGCGTACCGGACCGAATCGATGATGACGGACTTGATCCGCTCATGGTTCAGGTATGTCTGCAGGTTGGTGTTCCAGCTCCCCGTCGATGCCTCAGGCTCGGTGGCCTTGACGGGACCCCGTGGTCCGGTCCACCCAGACCGAAATCACGGGGTCAGGTCAGCCTCCCACCGCCGTAGGAACGTCGCAAACTTGTCCGGCTCGTAGCCCATCTTGTGCAGGTGCGAGGCCACATCGTGACTGGCGATTGTCGAGGCTCGCTGTGGAAACCAATCTGCCTGTCGCCCTTAGTAATGCGATCGCACTTCGAGCCTTGCGTTCGAGTTGCTCGGCGTCCCGCCTCGTGTACGCCGTAGCATGGTTTCCCGCCGTCAATCTCGGAGGTTCATCGCCCTCGTCGAGGATCCGCGGTTCGGTCAGGTTTGCACCTGCGCAGGCGTTCAATTCAGGTCGGCGGTCGGGCGTGGGACGTTCTGTTCGAGGTCGTTGAGGAGTGCGTGGACCGGTCCCCAGCAGAGCATGACGGTGTCGGCGTCGAATCGGGGCTGTTCGTCGATTTCCTTTCTCGGGTGGATGAAGTTGCGGAAGTCGCGAATGGTGTGCACGAAGGCGGTGACGTCGAGTTGGACCCACTGCTTGTTGAAGGCGGTTTCGATCAGCAGTTCCATCGATGCAAAGTCGGGTGAGATGCGTTTGTTGTTCCGCCGGTCCGCGGGAGTCCGGCGGCGGATGTCGGGAAATCCATTGGCGCGCAGATCTTCGTCGTGTTCGAGCAAGACGGCGAGCAGCAGTCCTTCGATGAAAGTGCCGATACCGATGGTGGCCATGCGGTAGGCGCCGCCGGCGACGCAGATGCGGGCTTCTTCGGCACGTCCCATCAGCACATCAACGGTTTGGGAATCGGTGACCAGGGATTCGACACGGTGGCGCATGTCCGGAGGTTCGGTGAAGGTTGCCTCGTGCCCGTCGGATCCGAGTGTGCCCAGGACGGGGCGGCCGCTGACGGTTGTGATGATCATCTGTTCGGGTGCCAAAGCGGTGTTGAGGGCCCTCCGGAATTCCTCAGCGGTGGAGGGCCCGTCGTCGTATTCGATGGGGTCGCAGACGCGGCAGAGCAGGCGCTCCAGGTCGGCGGGGTCATCACGGCGTGCGTCAAGTTGATCGCGCAGCCACGGGATGCGCGGAGATCCGTCGTAGATCGGTGCATCGGACCAGCCTGCGTGCCGGAGTAGGGCTTCGAGTTGAAATCCTTTGCGTTCGTAAGGGCCTTGGACATCGACGATGATTCCGCTGAGACGGTCGAGGGTGCGTGGATCGAGCGGCTTCATCACTGCTCCTGATCGGTGAGGCGTTGGGCGGTATCGATAGAGGTAAGCAGGCGTTCGACGATTCTGCTTCCGTGGCGGTGGAAGCAGAGTTCAGCCATAACCTGGGTCAGGCGTTCTTCTCTGTCCAGTTGCAGACCGTCGGTCATCAGCCAGCGGCAGATACTGATCAGTTCCTGATTGGAGTAATCGGCGATCTTCTTGCCGGCCAATATGTTCGGGCGGGGGCCGCGCGGCGGTGGCTGTGGGGTCGATACCGCGTCGATGATCGGCACCGCAGCGACGGCTGGTTCTGTGTCGGCGTCGGCTACGGCGGCGCGCCAGGCGGTGACGATCTTGTTAGTTTCGCAGGCGGGGTCGGCGAACCAGGCCGATGACCAGACTCGGTGGAATCGCCAGCCCAGCTTCTCGAGGTGTGCTTGGCGAAGCCGGTCACGGTCCCGTGCGGAAGCCGAGCTGTGGTAGCGGTGGCCGTCGGCTTCGACGGCGAGGATCATGCGACCGGGTTGTTGCGGGTGCACCAGGGCGAAATCGATGAGGTAGTCGGATACACCCCACTGCGGAAAGGCCGTGATGCCTTGGTCTGCGAGTGCGTCTGCGATGGCGCGTTCGAAGCCGTTGAGTTCGACGTCTTTCTGGATTCCGATTTCGTCGATTCGTCCATGGTGCTCGGCGAATTCGAGGTAGGCGCGCAGCAGTGCGGTGCCGTTCTTCACCGCGGGGGATAGATCGGCTGCGGAGAAGGAGGCGACGACGGTCATGCGGGAGGTAGCGCGGGTGACCGCGACGTTGATCCGCCGTTCGGTGCCTTCGCGATTGAGCGGGCCGAAGCTGGTTCCGGAGATGCGGCCGGCGCTGTCGCGGGCGATGCCAACGGAGAGGATGATCGCGTCGCGTTCATCGCCTTGCACGCTTTCGAGGTTCTTGATGAAGAACCGCCGGGTGGGGTCGACGTCGGTAGAGAAGAACTCGTCGAGGTCTGGATGTTGTTGACGGGTTTGGGTGAAGGCGCGTTCGATCCTGGCCTGGTGTTTGACGTTGAGTGCGATCACGCCCAAGCTTCGGTCGGGTCGGGTCCGGGCGTGGTCGATAATCAACTCGACGACCTTGGCGACCTCTTCGGGCGCTGAGCCGTCCTGGCCCGGTGAGCTGCGCCCGTCGACGCGCACCAGCGAAACGGGGCTGATTGTGTGCGAGCCGGGAAAGGTCACCAGCTTGTCCTGATACACGGTGTGGTTGGAGAAGGCGATCAGCCGCTCGTCGGTGCTGCGGTAGTGCCAGGTCAGTGTCTGGTTGATGGGAAGTAGTGGGCGTAGCGCAGTCAGGATGGACTCGTAGTCGAACAGGCTGTCCTGGTCGTCGTCGGGTTCGTCGTCGCTGTCGAGCACTCGCTGGAAGAAATCGGTCGGAGGAAGCTGTTTTTCATCCCCGGCGACGACGATCTTCGCGCCGCGCATGATCGAGGTGATCGCATCGTGCGGTCGGATCTGACTGGCTTCGTCGAAGATCACCAGATCGAACAATTTCTGGGCGGGCAACATGCGACTGACAACCAGCGGTGACATCGCCCAGCACGGCCGCAGGGCAAGCAGCACGTCGGAGGTCTGTTCGACCAATTTGCGCGGTGCCATATGCCGGGACTTGCGCGCGGCTTGCGCGCGCAGGATTCGGGTCTGCTCGGGGTAGGCGTCCCTGCGGGTGCGCGAACGCGTATCCGCCTCGTAGCGAACACGATTTGCGCTCAGGTTCCGGTGACTGATGTCGGCGCCGCGGAAGTCCTCAGCGGCCGCGGTCATTTGCTCGGCGACGAACTGGCCGATCTCGGGGATGCGGAGTTTGAATTCGTCGTCGAGCGAGGCGAGCCAGGCCCGTTGGAAGGCCAGCCAGGTATCTGGGGCGTTGAGCTCGAGCCGGGCGGCGTGGCTGAGGAAAGCGTCGAGCCCAAGGGTTCGGAAGTAGTCGAGATGCTGGTTCAGTCTCGGCATTCTGAACAGCATGTCTTTGTCGGCGCGGAGTTCTTGGAGCCACTGACCGATCTGCGGCTCGGGACCGGTTTCGAGTTCTGGTCGTTGTGCCGACAGCGCCACGGAAGCGAGTTGACGGCGCAGCCGCTGATAGTCGCCGATGATGCCGGCCAGACCGGCGACCTGGGTGGGTTCGGAGTGTAATCCGCCCAATTGTTTCCACCGATGCCGTTGGGCGCGAACCTTTCCCAGCTCTGTGTGCAGTACCACGCGGGCATAGATCCTGCCGCCGGTGAGTTCACGTAGCTGTTTCAGCAGCCGACGGCGCTCGAACCAGCCGATCGTGCGATTGGGGGCGATCTGCTTGCGCTGCTTACGATCTGCGGTGGCGAGGTAAACGGTGTCGAGGTCGTCACCGAAGATGGCGGGACCGAACATCTGCACCGAAGTGGAGACCTCATCGAGCAGTTCGAGAACATCCTGCCAGCCGGTGACGGAGTCCGGCCGGGCCAGACCGGTCGTTCGCAGTACATGGTCCATGCCTTGCTGGCTGCGGTGCAGCGTGCTGCCGGCAAGGTCGTTCAACTCGATGAGGATGCGCTCAACCTGGTTCTGGTCGCGCACACCGGTGCGGCACCATGGTGTTTCCTGGCGCAGGATCTTCATCCCACCCAGAAACACGAACTCCTGTAGAGCTTGCTCGAGAGCCGCGGCGGTGTCCTTGTCGAGCAGTCTCAGGTGCTCGCCGTGGAACGAGCAGCCGATTTCTAACTTTGGTAGGTCGAGCAGGCGAGCGCGAACGTCGTATGCACTGACACCCCAGGGATCGCGCTGGGCGTGCAGGGCCCGGGAGTGCTCAACCAATCGTCGTCGTGCACCGGCGAGGTTGTCGTGCAGCGAGCCGACTTCGACCCGAGGTTCCTTGCCGGCGTGATCGAGGCTCTCGGCCAGTTGGCGCGCAAGGTCCCGTTTGGAGGCGTGGTCCTGGTGCAGATCGAGCATCAATCGGCCGAGCCCGATCTTAATCAGGCGGTTCTTAACTGCATCGATTGCGGCGCGCTTCTCGGCGACGAACAACACGGTTTGCCCGCGCGCAGCAGCACCGGCGATGATGTTGGCGATGGTCTGACTTTTGCCGGTGCCCGGAGGACCTTCGATGAGCACGTTCTGTCCAGCCAACGCCGCCATGACCGCTCGATGCTGGGAAGAATCGGCGTCATGCACCAGGAATTCCTCACCGGGATGCAGCTCGTCGATCTCGCGTGAGCGGTAGCGGGCGGCATCGGTGGCGAGCGCTTCGCGCGCAGGTGTGTATCCGGCCAGTGCCGCAACGACATCGTGGGAGGTCAGCAGATCCGTGGAGGTCGCGAGGTCTCCGACCATCGCGAGTTTCTCGTAGCTGAACACACCCAGCGCTACCGCGGGTTCATGATGAAGCTCTATGCCTTGCTTACGTGCCGCACCAGCCAACAAATCAAAAGCGTTCTGTTCCACAGTGTTTCGATCCCTGTCGGGGCGCACGATCTTGGTGAGTTCACCGCGCAGGCGATGGGTATCGACGCCGTACTGGGTATCGAGTGCATACAGCAGAACCGGATTCAGTTCGAGGTCCTCGCCCAATTCGAGGCTGTAATCGCTTTCGGTGGCGGTGCGAGCCTTGATCGTCATCGGGCGCAGCAGCAGCGGCGCCCTCAGGGGAGCCGCCGATCCCGAGCCACCGCGTTGGGACGCGCCGGTGCGGATGAATCCGAATGCTGCGCGTCCGGCATCGATACCCTGCTCTTCGCCGAGCAGAGTGATGCGCCGACTCAAGCTGCGTGCGCGAGTGCAGGCGTCTCGATGGCGGTCGGTGTCGGCGAACAGCATCCTCAATGTCACTGATTTGCCGGTCTCCAGATCGGCGAGAACGTCCGGATCGGCTTCGGACAGGTCGAGGCTGCCGTTCTTAGTGTTGTGGAAATACAGCAGGGTGTTGCGGAAGCTGAGATCGACCAGCCGATCCCGCCATTCAGCGGCTTTGGCCGCGATCAGCTCTCGCTTCGCTGTGTCGATGGTCGTGGTCATGTCGAGATCCCCCTCGAGCTACGGCTAGCGGACGTATCAGTACGCACAGCCCGCCGACTCGCGGCGGACCTGCCAGGATCGCACGACCTCCACGGCGGTGGGGTGGCTCGAGCCACGTCCGGGCACCAAAGGCGCAGGATGTCTGCTGATCGGCACAACACGTCTGGATTTGTTGTGCCAGTCGTTTGTCGTGCCGGCGCTGGATCTCACATCTCGCCGGGCCCATCGTTGGCGCTGCCCTGCCTGCGACAGTTCGTCGAGTCATCAGCAGAGTTGGGTCGAAATCTTCGGTGCCGCAGTTGATCAGTTCGGCGGCGTGCCAACCGTGATCTCCGCGACCATGTTCACCTTCTCCATGGCCGGACAACTACGCGAACCCGAGCGTCGGTGAAATCGACCGATACAGTGACCGATTCAGCGAGAAGGCGTTCGAGCTGGTGTTTTCCGGTCAGCGGTCGGCGGAAGGATCCGTGTGCGCGGCCGCCTCGGTAGGGTGGTTCGGCGGACTACTCGAACCATAAGGAAGCTTGGTGTTCTCTCCCGATCAGCTGGTTGTCGTGATACCGCGCGAGGATATCGAAAGGGGGGACCTGGGGCCCGCCCTCGAGGCCCTCAACTCGTGCTTCGTTTCGCCTGAACGCGCGCGAATCTTCATGGGTGCAGTCGAACTGGTCATCGAAGGCTACGAGCACATCCCGACCGAGCTGTTCGAGATGGAACCGGTCCGTCAGTTCGTGCTACGGCTCGACGATGAGTTTCCCTACTGGTTGTATTTCCTTGGTCTGGGTGGCCCCTCGCTGCGGCTGATCTTCGGCTGCTTCCTGCCGCCGTTCCTCGACGAGGCCGAGCGGCGCCAGCAATTCGCGCACCGTCTGGGGGCGGTGGTGGAGAACCGGTGGTTGCCCGCCATGAGTGACGTCGCCGCATTCGCCGGGCTCGCTGCGGCCGAGCTGGACGCCCGCACCACCAGCGTCTTCGACCACTACTTCCGTTCCAGCGCACCGGCAATCGCGACATCACCAGCCGACACCACCGTGACCCTGCGTGATCAGGCCCCAGCCGTGGTGGAGGAAGTCTTCTACGGTGAGCCGACCGGTGTCGAAATCGAGCGGGACGACCACCCGTTCGACGGCCGCCCGGCGGCGCCCTGGGATCCCGAACAGATCCGGATCTCCACCCGCACGTTCTCCCTGCGCAATGTCCTCGACATGATCGACGACGGTGATCTCGAATTGGCGCCCGATTTTCAACGCAACCGAGTGTGGAAGGGCCGCCAGAAGTCTCGGCTGATCGAAAGCCTGCTGCTGCAGATTCCTTTGCCGGCCTTCTATTTCGCCGAGGACCGCGGAGGGATGTTCCGCGTGGTGGACGGCCTGCAACGGCTGTCCACCGTGCACGAGTTCGTGAAGAGCGGTTTCGCTCTCGACGAGCTCGAATACCTCGATGGCGAGCGCGAGAAGACCTTCGCCGAACTGGATCCGCCACTGCGCCGCCGCCTTCACAACGCCCAGATCGTGGTGCACGTGATCGAGCCGTCCACGCCCAACCGCGTCAAATACGACATCTTCAAGCGCATCAACACCGGTGGAGAGCCGTTGAATGCCATGGAGATCCGGCACTGCATGAGCAGCGCGCGCAGCCGGAACCTGCTCAAACGGTGTGCCTCCGCCGAGGTCTTCCACGCGGCGACCGGCGGCGTGCTGCGCAATCACGTCCGCATGAACGACCGTGAGGCCGTCCTGCGTTTCCTGGCCTTCTATACCCTTCCGGATCTGCAGGAGTACGACTCCTACGGGTCATTGGAGAACCTGCTCGACGCCACCACCGAACTCATCGACGACGTTGGTCAGATCTCCGACGCTCACCTCGAATCCTGGTTCGCCGCCTTCGAACGCGGCATGATCAACGCGCGAATCATTTTCGGCGACTATGCCTTCCGGCGCTGGCCCGCCGGCAACGATCGGCGCTCACCGATCAACCGGGCGCTGCTGGAAAGCTGGGGTGTCGTTCTGTCCGCCTACCACCCCGACCAGCTCGAGCGCGCTCGGCCCCGAATTGTCGCCGAGGCTCGCGCGGCCATGGCGAAGAACAACGAATACATCGCCGCGATCAGCGCCTCTACCGCCGACCCCAAACGCGTGCGGGTTCGTTTCGAGGTCGCGCGCCGGATCGTCGAGGACGCGGTCGCGCTGTCGTAGGTGTGGCGGGACGTGCGCGGCATTGATTGGCGTGTAGCCGCTGCCGCCTATCCAGTTCTGCACATCCGGATCTGTCCCGCGTCGCGGGCGGTGTAGTGGTCGATGGCCATCAGTAATTGATGTGCGTCGAGCAGATCGTCCGGCCTGATGCTGCCCGTACCGGCCGCATCGACCATCGCGATCAGGGCCTTGGCCGCCGCCAATTGCGACTTCGCATCGTCGCTGGCCTTACCTCCGGCGACAGCGTTGCCGAAGGCTCGCCAGCCCGCATCGATATGTTCGATCTTCGAGGACGCGACAGACTCACTGCATAGCAGGAAGCTGACCAGTGGCATGAGGTGCTCGCCAAACCCGGCCTCGAGGCGGGCTATCGCAATCAACGCCGCTTCTTGGGCATGAGCAACGGGCCCGGTCGGATCGTATTCGAGCTCGCCTATTCTGGGCTGAATGGCGACCGTGATCCCATCAAGGTCCGATCCGCCCGCGAGCCGTGACGCTGACCCGGGTTCCAGACGCGCTCTTCGCTGCGGTGTGGTGGCCAGTTGACGCGGTCTCGTTCGAGTCAGTCGACCAACTCTGCGCTTGGCTGACTTTATAGGTGTTAAACGTAGCTAACGCCGACCTTGATGTACGTTGCGCGCTCCTCACCCTCGGTGATGAAGGCCCGGTTCATCGGGGACGGTGAGCAGTGGGAGGCGGCGGGCTGATCAGCCGCGACCGAAAGACATCGGCGTGGATGGCCTACTTCGAGTCTTTGCCGTAGCCGAACTGGCGGGCCAGGGCCCAGTTGATCTCTTCGACGAAGGGGCTCTCGAGCAGACGTGGTTCGGAGCAAGCGACGTCACATGGAAAAAGCGGGCCGGTCGTCCTTTTTCTCGGGCATTTGGGCCTTGCTGCTGAGACCTAGAGGAGTGATCGTGGATTGATGACAAATGTCTCGAATCTGACCGCGCCGGAACGACGCCAGCTGGCCCAGCACACGCTGGACTCGCTGACGGACCGGGCGGGGCATACGTTGACGCAGGTGCGGTGCGGTTGTGGTCACCGCGTGGCGGCGGTGTTCGATACGCCGGCCGGTGCGGTGTATCAGTCGGCGACCGGGCCGCACGCGCACGGGTCGCGTGATTTCGTCGATGCTGCGCACAGCGCTCGCGGGCATGGCACCCGGTTCACGGATCTGCTTGCCGGTGATGGCTTTGTCGATGACGCGTTGCCCGCTTCCTGCGAGTGCGGGCCGCACACACTGTCGCGGTTCCGGCTCCAGGAAGCCGTCGCGAACCACGAGCACAAGATTCTGCTGCCCTGATCAGCGATCACAACGCCGTAGCCGTGCGTCACCAGCGGCGCCGGTCTGCCCGCGAAAGCTCAGTCGGTAGCCGTCCACAGCGCACTCCTCCCCGCGACCCTCCCGCCCGCCCTTGAACAGGCGGTCGCTCCGGCGTGCCATGCGCTCGGGTGGCTCAGTTCGAGCTCAGGGCGGAGTTGAGCGTGTAAGTGCCGACGAGGTCGGCTTGCCCTAGGACGTGGCCGATCATCGCTTGGCGCAGCTGTTTTCCGGTCACTGCCTGCTTTAGCGGCAGTTGTTCGACATCCAGGGCGCAGACGGTGAACACGTAGTGATGGATGCGCTGGTCGTTCCAGGGTGGGCAGGGGCCGTCGTAGCCGTAATGATCCATTTTCGCACTGCTGAAGTCGTTGAGGCCGTACCGCGCATGATGGGGTGCAGCCGGACCCGCCCCGCCGTGCGCGGTCTGGAGGCTGCCTGCGGCGATCTGTCGCACGTCGGCTGGGATATCGAACAGCACCAAATGGTAGAAGTCGTTGCGCGGCAACTCCTCCGGCACCGTTCGCCCCTCGATGTTCACGTCCGAGCCGGTGCGGGGTACGTCGGGGTCGCAGCACACGACCGCGAACGATCGTGTTCCCGCCGGCACCTCGTCCCACGCCAGATGCGGGTTGCGATTGGCGCCCGCCCGGACATGGTGCACGGCATCCGGCACGCCGTAGGCGAACGCGGCCGGAATGCGCGCATCAGCGTCGAATGAATCACTTCGGACCTTCATAACGATGCCTTCCACTCATGCGGCCCGCAAAGCCTCCGCTATTCAGGTGGCGATGGCGATGAGGACGCAATCAACACAGCTCGTCGGTGGGATCATTCTGCGGCGTTCCCGCGCCATTGGGGGAATCTCATCTTGTCGGTCGACCACACTGTCGTCCGAACCTCTGCCTGGGCGAATCGATTCGTGCGATACATAGATTCTGCGCTTCTGCCCCGACCCCGCCCAGAAGCGAAGGTCATCGGAACGGTATTCCCACCGGTACAATGGCCATTACGGACTGCACACGCCCGCCAACTCAGCGGAAGAGAATCACCGCGGCCAGCCGCTTTCGAGTCGGTCGTGAACGGTCAGATGACATTCGGTCGCTGGGTCGAGGGACCTTCGGCTCGAGCGAATCCTGTTGGGGCCGTGAATCATTGAAGCCGGGGAAACCCGGTGCCCTGCCTGAGGTGGTGAATCGATCGATAAGCGATGACGCAGACGAGTAGTCCACCGCAACAGAGTCCGGTCACCGTGCTGCTGGGCGGTGATGTGATGCTCGGTCGCGGCGTCGACCAGATCCAGCCGCATCCGGGTGATCCGCTGTTGTACGAACCGTGGGTCGATGACGCCCGCCGCTACGTCGAGCTGGCCGAGAAAACGAACGGGCCGATACCGTACCCGGTCGACTTCGACTGGCCGTGGGGCGACGTCGGGCCGATGCTCGACCAATTGGCACCCGAGGTCCGGCTGATAAACCTCGAAACGTCGATCACCATCGACGGCGTATTTGCGCCCGCCAAGGGCATCCATTATCGGATGAACCCAGCCAATATCGCGACGCTGAAAGCGTTTCGGCCCGACGCCTGCGCGTTGGCGAACAACCACGTCCTCGACTTCGGAAACAGCGGCCTGCGCGATACTCTCGCCGCGCTCGACGCGGCGAGCATCGGCACAGCCGGGGCGGGAACGAGCATCGACGCGGCCTGCCGCCCGGTGGTTGTGCAGCCGGGCACCGGGTTACGGGTGGTCATCGTCTCGGTTGCCAGCACCAGCAGCGGCGTGCCGCTGGCGTGGGCCGCGCAGCATGATCGGCCGGGAGTGTGGCTGCCCGGTGATCCGTTGGGGCGTAGTGCCGCCGACCATGTCGCGGCGGAAGCGTTGGCGCACAAGCGTCCCGGCGATACTCTGATCGTGTCCATGCATTGGGGCCCGAATTGGGGCTACGGGATCGGACGGAGCGAAATCCAATTCGCGCAATGGCTCATCGACGCCGGCGTCGACATCGTGCATGGGCATTCATCGCACCATCCTCGCCCCGTCGAGATCTACCACGGCAGACCGATTTTCTACGGCTGTGGTGACGTCATCGACGACTACGAAGGCATCCCCGGATATGAGTCCTATCGTCCCGAACTGCGGCTGCTCTACCTGGTTTCGGTCGAGCCCGGCGGGCAGCCGACCGGAATCCGGATGCTGCCCATGCGGGTACGCCGCATGCGGCTCGAACATGCTTCCCGGGCCGAGGCCGATTGGCTGGGTAAGACGCTCACTCACATCAGCCGCCGATTCCACA
Organism: Nocardia sp. NPDC004711; assembly: GCF_053601595.1. Classification (NCBI taxonomy): domain Bacteria; kingdom Bacillati; phylum Actinomycetota; class Actinomycetes; order Mycobacteriales; family Nocardiaceae; genus Nocardia; species Nocardia sp. NPDC004711. The sequence continues at coordinate 21,602 of NZ_JBSGCB010000053.1, forward strand.
CCCGTATCGACCGCGGAGCCGACGACCTGCTCGAGATTCGCTGGGGCTGAGCCGAACTCACGCCTCGAAGCGAAAGTCATCGGTCGACTTCAGACATAGAGGGCGTCGATGCTGTCGGCGAGGTTCTCGATGACTATCTTGCGGCGCAGTTTCATACTCGGAGTGAGATCACCGGTCTCGACGGACAATTCGTGATCGATGATGTCGAACTTCTTGATCTGTTCCCAGCGATTGAGTTGGGTGTTGAGGTGGGCGACGTAGGCCTCGATCACGTCGTGGGTCTTCTGGTCCCGCGCGATTTCGGCGAGCGGTTTGTCTGCCAGACCGTGCTTGCCGGCCCATTCGGTGATGCTCTGGGTGTCGAGGCCGACCAACGCGACGCAATAGGGTCGTGTCTCTCCGTAGACGATGAATTCCGCTGCGTACGGACATATTCCCTTGAACGTGGCGGCAATCGCGGAGGGTGCGACGTACTTGCCCTGCGAGGTTTTGAACAGGTCCTTCTTGCGGTCGGTGATGTGCAGGAATCCTGCTGCGTCGATCTCGCCGATGTCGCCGGTGCGGAACCAGCCGTCCGCGTCCAAAGCCTCGGCGGTGGCCTCCGGGCGGTCGTGATAGCCACTCATCACACCGGGACTTCTGAGCAGGATCTCGCCGTCCTCGGCGATCTCGACCTCGGTGCCGGGGAATGGTTTGCCTACGGTTCCGAAGCGGTAGGCATCCGGCCGGTTGATGAACGAGGCGGCGGCGGTCTCGGTCAGGCCGTAGCCTTCGAGAACGATGATGCCGATCGCGTCGAACCACTGCGCGACATCGCGGTCCAAGGGGGCCGCTGCCGAAACGAAGAACCTCAGCCGGCCACCGAAGCGTTCGCGGACTTTGGAAAGCACCAGCCTGTCGGCGACTTTGTGCTGCAAGGAAACCAGCAACGACGGATCCTTGCCTGCCTGCCTGGCACGCGAGACCTTCAGGCCAACCCCGACCGCCCAGTCGAAGAGCTTCTTCTTGATCCCGCCTTCTTCCGCCATCATGCCCTCGATACGGGCATGCGCCTTTTCGAAGATGCGAGGGGCGGCCGCCACGATGGTGGGGTGCAATATCGCGAGGTTGTCCACGATTTTGTCGACCCGGCCATCGATCGCCGTGGGAAAGCCGATCAGCGGTGACAGCGCCAACATCACTTTGCCGAAAGCGTGGGACAGCGGCAACCACAGAAAGTTCAGGTCGTCGGGGCGGAGGACATTCAACACGTCGATTGCTCCGGCGCTGTACGTCCATGCGGAATGCGGCAGCCGAACACCCTTCGGGGTGCCGGTCGTCCCAGAGGTGTACATGATGCTGCTCAGGTGCTCGGGCCGGATGCCGCGGACGCGGTCGGCGATCGCGTCGGGGGATTCGGCGAGCAGTCGGTATCCGAGTTCTTCGAGGTTGTCGAGCGTGATTACCCAGTCTCCGTCGCCTTCGCCATCGAAGATCACCACCTTTTGCACGTCGGGCAACTCGGCGCGATGCTCGATCAGCTTGTCGACCTGTGCCTGATCCTCGGCAACCACGATCCGGCTGCCCGAATTGGCGACAATGAACGCGACGCCGGGGGCGTTGGTGGTGGGGTACACGGTGGTAGTGGCCGCGCCGGCGCACATGACGGCGAAGTCGGCGAGCACCCATTCGTAACGCGTGGACGACGCAAGCGCGACCCGTTCTTCGGCCTGGATTCCCAGTGCAATCAGCCCGGCGGCGAGTATGTCGACGCGGTCACCGAACTGCTTCCAAGACACACTGGTCCAGCGCTCGCCCTCGAGGAATCGGAACGCCTCCGCCTCTGGAGTCTCGGCGATGCGGTCGACCAGTATCTGGGCAACCGATGATGCCCGGTCCTCGATCTTGCTGAGATCGGGAAGTTCCTCGGATTGCCGGAGGAACGTCATCACTTGATTCTAGGGATTCCCCGGCCGATCGATGAGGCGCTCGGACGAGAAAAATCGTGTAGCGGGGACTGCCCGAGGCCGTCGGGGTCGGCCGCTATTGCCCTGGTGATCGGTAGGGGGCACTGTGAGAGGCACCGGTGGCGCCACCGGGCGCTGCCTCTGTGCAGAAAGGAGGTGGATCGTGTTCGCACGGTCTACCACGCTTCAGGCGCAACTTTCCGCTCTCGAATCCGGGATCGCACATGTGCGGGACGAGGTTATGCCGGGGCTGGAGGGCATTCCCGGTTGTATAGGGCTTTCGTTGCTCGTCGATCGGCACACCGGCCGGTGCATCGTGACGACCTCATGGGAATCCGAGGATGCCATGCGGGCCAGCGCTGAGCAGGCGATCCCGCTTCGCAATCGCGCGGCAGAGATATTCGGCGGCAGTCCGATGGTCGAGGAATGGGAGATCGTGGCCATGCATCGCGCGCATCTGACGCCGCAGGGTGCGTGTGCGCGTGTCACCTGGGTGAAGACCGATCCCAGCAGGATCGACAACGCCATCGAGGTCTACCGGGACCACACCTTGCCCGGTATGGAGCAGCAGCTCGAGGGGTTCTGCAGCGCGAGCCTGATGGTGAACAGGTCGTCGGGTCGTGCCGTCTCGTCCAGCGTCTACGAGAATGCCGAGGCGATGGAACGCAACCGGATCGCGTCGGCCGCGTTGCGCGTGGACGCCGCCCGGCAGGCACGCGTCGAGGCCATCGACGTCCGCGAATTCGACTTGGCATTGGCGCATTTGCGTGTCCCCGAACTGGTCTGACCTCGAGCGGGTCAGCGAAACGGCAGGCCGAGACCGGAGGTTCGACACGTCGGGTCCGTCCTTGAGCAGGTGGTCACCGCAGCACGGCCGCAGCGCGCGGCCGTGCTCGGTCGGTCGGGGCAGTTTCCCGGCGCGCAGCCGTATTTCCACGATCGCCGGCGCGGCGCGGCGAGGCCGGTGACTGATCGCGATCGCCGGTGGCGAAAGCTCTTTGCGCAGGACATGTTTGCCCGCAATCTTGATCAGCACTGGATTCCAGTTGATTGACGGTCATGCCCGAAACCGAACTCCCGCAACAAGGTTCCGATCTTTGACGGCGCATACACCCGGTCGAACACCCTGCCTATGCCGCCGCCGTGCGGCACGTCGACATCATCGATGCTTTCCGTGCGCACCCACATCCGGGCGATCAGTGTCGCAAGCTTCCTCGCTTGCATCTCACCCGGTCTGGGCTGCTCGGCCAGCCGCATCACCGGCACCGGACCGGCCCGCGACACGCGTTTCTAGATCATCGAGCACCGCTGACTCCGGGCGAACATATGCGAAACTTGCCCCCGCAGTGCCCTTCTAGACCTGCCTGAGCACGGCGATCATCCCAGCTCGACGGGAACCCACATCGCCGATCACTAGGACATGTGATCGGCGGGGATGCTCGCGCCCGTACCCATATTTTCGTCATCATCATCACCCGCGGGATTGCCTATTGGATCAACGCTGGGCGGCCAGCCCTGACGAGGAGGAGTTCGGCGATGAGTTCCCTACGCGTCGGCAGTGTTTTGAGCACTTTCCTGACAGCCGTTGGGGTGATTGTTGCCGTCCTTGTGCCGACCGGGCCGATCGCTGGGGAGGCTTCGGCGGCCGGCTGCACGCTCGCACCGACCGGCGGCACTGTCACACGAATGATCGGCACTCGCAGTTACACGCTCAACGTGCCGCAGGGATTGGCAGGCCCGGCGGTTGGGTTGCTGATCAGCCTGCACGGCACCGGTGACACCTCGGCCGGCATCGAACGCGAAACCGGATGGAGTTCCTACGCAGCGGCTCACAATTTCATCGTCGCCTACCCGCAAGGCACCGAGTTCGACAAAACCTGGCACTTCGAGCAGGGGTCTGTCGACGTCACCTTCCTCGAGCAAGTCGTCACCGACATCGAATCGACCTGGTGTGTCGACACCCACCGCGTCTACGCCGACGGCTGGTCCGATGGAGCGATCATGTCTCAGCGGATGGCCTGCGACGCCGCGGACCTGTTCGCCGCTGTCACCTCGTGGGAAGGCACCGACCCGACGGATCCCAACCCGCTCGAACCCAGTGCCGTCGGCACCCCGTGCACACCGAGCCGCCCTATTGCGGTCGGAATATTCCAAGGGGCGTTCGACCCCATCTCCAACCTCGCGGTCGGCCTTGCAAACGTCCGTGACTGGATCCGCCGTGACCGCTGCCCAGCGACAGCAGACCCCACCTCCGACCGTTACGGCACCCATACGAACTATCAGCCCTGCGCCGCCGGAACGAACGTCTCGTGGCGAGTCGAATACAACACGACACACCAGTGGCCTACCGGGGCCATCGGCCAGGATCTACGCGATCAGCTCTGGAACTTCCTCGATTCCCGCACTCTCCCATGACCACTGAGAGGTGGCTATTGCGCCGCCGCCGTCTCTGGGCTGGATCGCATGCCGTCCATGCATTGGGCTCGGGGCGTTTTCTTGGTGCAGGGCAGGGTTTTTTGCAAGACCAGGTGGTGCAGCCGGCGGTGGCCAGGGTCGACGAGGGCTCGGCGCGGGTCGAGCTGTGGGCTTCGGTACTGCGGGTCGAGTGCGTGGCGGAAACCAGGTCGGTCGGAACTGTTTGGGTCCGTTGATGATTCGCGTGGGGTTCGCGGATGTTTGTCGGAGGGATGCTCTAACGTAGCGCGGTATCTGTCCGTCACGACCGTGGAGCGTTATGGCTGCCTCGTTCGACCTTCATACCCTGGCGGTGCTCGGTGCGGCCGGGGAGCGGCTGGTCATCTGGCATGTGAATGTGGGTGCGGCGCTGGGGGAGTCGCGGCTATCGGGCGCTTGGGTGCTGGAACGGTCGCGCGCGGCGGAGATCGAGAGCCTCACAGCCGGATATCCGATCGTTGAGGCAGGCAATGACGCTCCTGCCCCCGAAGCAGTGGGTAACGACGCCCAGACGGCCGGCACGGTGGGTATTCGCGCTCAGCAGGCCGGGACGGCGGGCGACGGCGACCAGTTGGCGGACGTGGTGGGCGTTGGGGCCGCTGCGGCGGTCGCGGACGGTCCGAACATCGGGGCTGCCAGGATTGTCGATGTCGATGCGACTGTCGAAACCGTCCGTGCCGCAATCGAATCGGCCGACCAGCGGTTCGTCGAGCATCAGGATGCGAGCGGCGGGAAGCTCACCAGGCCGCAGTGGCCGGTGATCGTGGCGCCGGATGAGGTTGCGCTGCCGCAGTTTCAGGTGGATGTGGCAGCTGATCACATTCGGCCGGTGCTCACGCTGGCGCGGGGGCTCGCGGATCTGGCGGATGCGTGGGCGGCGTTCGAGTCGCTACGGCTTGCCCGGCCTTTTCTGGAGGACCTCGGTGGCGCGGCCGCACGGCCGTTGCCGCTCGCGGTGCGGTGAGTATGGCGGGACTGTCGTTCGCCGCCATCGATGTCGAGACCGCTAATTCCGCGCGGGGCAGTATCTGCGCGGTCGGCGTCACCGTCGTGCGGGATGGGCGGCACGAGGAGACCTCGTCGTGGCTGTGCCGTCCGCCTGCGGGGCTGGACTTCTTCAACTGGCACAACATTCGCGTGCACGGGATCTCGGCGGCCATGGTCGCCGACAAGCCGGAGTTCGCGCAGCGCTGGGCGGAGGTGGAGAGCCTGGTCGGCGAGCTTCCCGTCATCGCCCACAATGTCGGATTCGACAGCAGTGCGATACGGGAAGCCTGCGGCCGCAGCGGAATTCGGATACCGGCCTGGTCCTACAGCTGCAGCCTCGCCCTGGCCCGCCGCCATCTGAGCCTGGACAGCTACCGCCTGCCGCACGTCGCGGCCGCTCTGGGCATCGACTTCACCAACCACCACGACGCGGCCGCCGATGCCGCCGCAGCGGCCGACATCGTGATCGCCCTGGCTGCCCGGGCCGGAGTCGATTCGCTGTCTGCGCTCGAGCGCATGGTGGTCGACCGTCCCTTGCGAACAGATCGGACATCGCGAAAGTCCGCGGCCAACACGCTGATACCGGTGGCCGGGCAGCGAGCGAGACAAACCTCGGTGTCCGAGGGCTGGACAATGGAGACGCCAATGACAGCGGGCCGGATGATGGCGACGCCGGGGTCTGCGGGACGGGCGTCGGGGCCTGCGGGGTGGGCTGTGCCGACCGCGGCCGAACGCCCACCGCGCCGATCCTGGTTCGGCCGTGAGGAATTGGTGCTGCCGGCGGTCACCGGCACCGATCCATCGCACCCGCTGTACGGCGAAATCGTCGTATTCACAGGTGATCTCGCCGCTATGACCCGCCAGGAAGCGTGGGATGCCATCGCGGCATGTGGCGCGACTCCCGCGCGGAACGTCACTCGGCGCACGACCCGGCTGGTCATTGGTGACGGCTTTCGTGGTGTCGATCCCGATGCGTTCACCACGACGAAGGCGCGCCGGGTCGCCGAGTTGCGGACGCGGGGGCAGCGGATCGAGATCATGGACGAGGCCGCGTTCGTGGCCTGTGTGGGTGCTGGGACCGGGTTGTCCGGAGGTCGGGGCGGGGTGTGAGAAGTGCGTTGTTGCGTGGGTTTGACGGGCTAGGTAAAGAAGGTGAGGGGAATCGGTCGAATGAGTTAGAGGCGGAAATGACGAATGCAGGTGGTCGGCGTCGGTGGGTGTCGGCGGGAATCGCCCTGGTAGCGGCGGGCTTTGCTGTGATGCCGGGGCTCGCGTCCGCCGCGGAACCGCTGAATTCCGGTGCGGCATTCGCGGCCGACGGCTCGCATATCGACCATCTCGTCCAGCGGGACGATCGCAAATCCACCGTATTCGTGTATTCGGCTGCGATGAACCGCGTCATCGAACTCTCGGTCATTCGCGCCGCCGACAATTCCATGCCGCGTTCGACGGTGTATCTGCTCAATGGCGCAGAGGACGGCATCGATGGGAACGGCAACGAGGTCTCCTGGGAGACCCGCACCGATGTCGTCGACTTCCTGGCCGACCAGAACGTCAATGTGGTGAACGTCCTCGACGGCCGCTACACCTACTACACGGACTGGCAGTCCGACGACCCGATGCTCGGCCGCAACAAGTGGACCACCTTCCTCACCCAGGAACTCCCGCCCGTCATGGACTCGGCCCTCGGTGCCTCCGGCCGCAATGCCCTTGCGGGAGTATCGATGTCGGCCACCTCCGCCCTCGCCCTCGCCGAATCCGCCCCTGGTCTCTATCAGAGCGTCGGGTCTTTCAGCGGCTGCGCGCAGACCGGCACCGACCCCGGCCGCCGCTACCTGCAGGCCACGGTTCTCTCCGGCGGCGGGAACCCTTGGAACATCTGGGGTGTCGATGGCTCCCCGGCCTGGACCGCGAATGACCCGTCCACCCCCGCCAACCTCGAGAAACTCCGTGGCACCGACCTCTATGTGGCCGCTGGAACCGGTGCGAACCCGGCTGCGGCAGGCGGTGGCCAAGTCGGCGCGTCCAGCACGGCACTCGAATCCACCGTCGAAACCTGCACCCGCGCCCTGCAATCCAGCATCGAAGACCTGAACCTCCCGGCCACGTTCGATTACCTCCCCGGCGGCGGCCACAACTGGACCTCGTGGCAGGCCGACTTTCACAACGCCTGGCCCGGAATCGCCCGCAGTCTCGGCGTGTGACTCGCAGCCTGGGCCTGTGGATCGAGGCACCACGCCGGACGACCACCCGTTCGGTTCCGCTGTGACTCCGGTGCGGGCGGGCCGATAAGCTGCTCCGGGTGACCGACGAGAAGCTGCTGCAGGGACCCATCCACGCCGTCCATGTCGAGCTGGGCGCTACCTTCGCTCCGTTCGGGGGGTGGGAGATGCCGGTTTCGTACGCGGGCACCGTGGGGGAGCACACGGCGGTGCGCACCACTGTCGGGCTTTTCGACGTCAGCCATCTCGGCAAGGCGACGGTCAAGGGCGCGGGTGCCGCGGCCTTCGTGAACTCGGCACTCACCAACGACCTGAATCGGATTCGCCCGGGAAAGGCGCAGTACACGCTGTGCTGCACGCCGGAGGGCGGGGTCATCGACGACCTCATCGCCTACTACGTGAGCGATGACGAGATCTTCCTGGTGCCCAATGCGGCCAATACCGCGACCGTGGTGGCGGAGCTGCAGAAGGTCGCGCCCGAGGGCATCACCATCACCGACGAGCATCGCGGGTACGCGGTCTTCGCCGTGCAGGGCCCGCGGTCGGCGGAGGTCCTCGCCAAGCTCGGCCTGCCGACGGACATGGAGTACATGGCCTACGCCGACGCCGAGTGGGACGGCCGCCCGATCCGGGTGTGCCGCACCGGCTACACCGGTGAGCACGGCTACGAGCTGCTGCCCCGCTGGGCCGACGCAGAGGCCGTCTTCCGCGCGCTGGTGAGCGAGGTGCAGGCCGCCGGCGGCCAGCCCGCCGGACTCGGCGCGCGCGACACCCTGCGCACCGAGATGGGCTACCCGCTGCACGGACACGAACTGTCGCTGGACATTTCGCCGCTCCAGGCCCGCACCGGCTGGGCCGTCGGCTGGAAGAAGCCGGAGTTCTGGGGCAAGTCGGCGCTGGAGGCCGAGAAGGCCGCCGGTCCCCGTCGAATCCTGATGGGGCTCAAGGCGATCGACCGGGGCGTGCTCCGGCAGGGCCAGACCGTGATGCGCGGTGACGCCCAGGTCGGCGAAACCACCTCCGGCACCTTCTCGCCCTCCCTCAAGGTCGGCATCGCCCTGGCCCTGCTCGACACCGCCGCGGGCCTCGAGCCCGGCGACGAGGTCGAGGTCGATGTCCGCGGCCGCCGCCTGCGCTGCGAGGTCATCCGCCCCCCGTTCGTCGAAACCCGCACTGCCTGAGCAGGTTTCCTGAGCCACGGATCCGACCAGCCGCCTCTGGCGACTACGACGCCATCGCGCGCGTTGTGGACGACTGGTGGGGGCCGGTCGGTCGTGGCGGCGGTTCCCAGGCTTTTCCTGGATCACTTCGCCGCGACCAGCCTGGTCGCCGAACAAGCGTCCGGCCGCGCCATCGCCTCAGCTGAACCCAGATCCCCAGCCGTATTTGGTCTCGGCCACACCAATTCGCCGGCCGCACGAGACCTCACCCCTTTCAGAGCCCACGGCCCGCCCCCAGAGTCGCGACTGCATCGGAGTCCGGGCTGTTGCACCGGGGCTCATGCCGCTCTGGGTCTCAGCCGCACCAGGTGCCGACGACGTCGTTGTCCTGTTTGCAGGCTGCGGCGTCGAGTCCGGCGGGGCGGAGGGAGTTGAACATCGTGCGGATGGTGTCGTCGGTGGCCGTGCCGTCCGTGCCCTGGTCGGCGTAGATGAGCATGACCACGGACTGGCCGTTGTTACCGGGCACCGCGACGGCGTGGACGATCGAGGTGGCCGGGTGCGAGCAGTCGTCCGGGCCCGGGTTGGCGAGGGTCGCTGTCACGTGTGCGGCGGGTTTGCCCTGCACCGTGAGGGTTTCGACATTGCTCAGCGTGTACGTGGAGTTGGGGCGGTCGTCGTTGGCTCCGGCCACGGTGGCCCAGCTGCCGGCCACGTCCTTGGCCGCGGCGGACACGTCGCCCAGTTTCGAGCCTGTCACGCCCGCGATGGCTTTCGAGTGGTGGCCGTCGCAGGCCTTCGGGGAGAGTTCCGCCGCACCGCTCATCACCACGCGCCCGCCGCCGCCCTCGAAGCCGACGACCGTGGTCGGTGTCGGGACCGTCCAGCCCTGCGGCACGTCGTAGACGGCATTGCGCGAGATGGAGTAGGACGTCTGCCATCCCGGCGTGAGTGAGGCGATGGTGGATCGTGGTGCGCTCGCCGTCGTGGTGGGCAGCGGTTTGGTGCGGGTCGCGGTGTCCTGCGGCCCGTATTGGTCTGCGGGCAGCGCGGTTCCGGTCACGGTGTGTGCGGGCGTCAGCGCTGCTACGACGAGGATGGCGACCAGGCCCAGCACGCTCACTGCGATCAGCGCGATCACCAGGGGCCGGTGCGAACTGGACGGTTTCGACAGCGGATGCTCCGGATACACGCCGTCCACCCTATCCAGGGGCAGGGACGACGGCCGGTCACCGAACCGTCCAGCCGGTCGGCAGGGGGTAGCCCGCACCAGCCGGTCGAGGGCGGCGAATTAGACTCCCGGTCATGACTCTTGCCGCACAGTTCACCCGTGTACCGCATCCCGCGCCACTACCGGCGGAGCGGCGGCAGGAGATTCTCGCGGAGCCGGGGTTCGGGCGCTACTTCACCGATCACATGGTGTCGATGGATTACGTGGACGGGCAGTGGACCAACGGCCGCGTCGAGCCCTACGGCTCGCTGGCCATGGACCCGGCCACCATGGTGTTCCACTACGGCCAGGCCATCTTCGAGGGTCTGAAGGCCTACCGTCAGGCCGACGGCAGCATCGCCACCTTCCGGGTGGATGCCAATGCGGCGCGTTTCCGCCGCTCCGCCGCGCGCATGGCGATGGCGCAGCTGCCCGAGGAGCTGTTCATCGAATCGATCCGCCAGCTGCTCGAGGTGGACGCGGACTGGGTGCCCGCCGCCGGCGGCGAGGAGTCGCTCTACCTGCGGCCGTTCATGTTCTCCACCGAGGTCGGGCTGGGCGTGAAGCCCGCCTCCTCCTACAAGTACCTGCTGCTCGGCGGTCCCGCTGGCGCGTACTTCCCGCGCGGCCTGAAGCCGGTCAAGGTGTGGCTGTCCACCGAGTACGTGCGCGCGGCTCCCGGCGGCACCGGTGAGGCCAAGGTGGCGGGCAACTACGCCGCCTCGCTGCTGGCCCAGCAGCAGGCCGCCGAGAAGGGCTGCGACCAGGTGGTGTGGCTGGACGCCTGCGAGCACAGCTACGTCGAGGAGATGGGCACCAACAACCTCTTCTTCGTCTTCGGCAGCGGCTCCGACGCCCGCCTGGTGACCCCGGAGCTGTCCGGCTCGCTGCTGCCCGGCATCACCCGCGACTCGCTCATCACCCTGGCCGCCGACTCCGGCTACAAGGTCGAGGAGCGGAAGATCTCCGTCGCGGAATGGAAGAGCGGCGTCGAATCCGGTGAGATCACCGAGGTTTTCGGTTGCGGCACCGCCGCCGTGGTCATTCCGGTCGGCTCGGTCCGGTCCGCCGAGGGCGAATTCACCATCGGCAGCGGCGAACCCGGCGAGGTGACCATGGCGCTGCGCGAGAGCCTCACCGGCATCCAGCGCGGCACCTTCGCCGATAGCCATGGCTGGCTGCGCACCATGGCCTGACCGGCCCAAGAAGCGAAAAGCGCCCGCCCGAACGAATTCGGGGCGGGCGCTTGGTGTTTCAGGGCGCGGGAGGCAGCGCCTGTCGCTGAATGCAATGCCGCCAGAGAGCGGTGCCGCTCGTGGGTGTCGGTCAGCTGGGCATGAACATGTGCCACTGCTCCAGGGTCTGGGGGCGCATGACGTAGTTGTGTTCCTTGATGTGGGTGAGCGACGCGCTGGGCTCGTCCGAGTACCAGTGGCCCGGGTAGACCGTCGGGTTCGACTTCAGGTCGGCCAGGTAGCGCAGGCTGCGGAACATGGCGTCGGAGTCGCCGCCGGGGAAGTCGGTGCGGCCGCAGCCGTCGACGAACAGGGTGTCGCCCGCGATCAGCCGGTCCTCGAACAGGAAGCACTGGCTGCCCGGCGTGTGGCCGGGGGTGTGCAGGAGTTCGATCTCGAAGTCGCCGACCGCGACCTTGTCGCCGTGTGCGTGACCGGTCAGCTCGCTGGGCGCGATGCCGGTGACATTGGCGACCCAGGGCAGTTCCTCGGCATTGACGTGGACCGCCACATCGGTCTTCTCCAGCAACTCCTTCACCCCGCGCAGGGTGAAGCCCATCATGGTGCCGCCGACGTGGTCGGGGTGGTGGTGGGTGGCCAGAACTCCGGTCAGCCGCATGCCGTCGGCCTCGGCGATGTCGGCCAGCTGCCCCGCCTCGTACGCGGGATCGACGACCACGCATTCACCGCTGTCCCGATCCCCGATCAGGTAGGCGAAGTTGCGCATCTGCGTGGCGATCGGATCGCCCACGGCCCAGTCGCGCCCGGAGAGCAACTGGCGAAAGTACAAACGGTCGGAGGCCATGCCTGACAGCGTATTGCCCGCCCGCTGGAACCAGGCATCCGGATCCGGGCAATATGTCCGAAATTGCCGTTTGACCAGGGGATTTGTTGTCGGTCGGTGGCCGCCAACGTTGTCGACGTGCCGAACGGTGAAATGTACATTGACCTGGTAATGGCTGTCCTGCCACGGGCGGCCCGGCACTTCCTGGAGAGCCTTATGACCGCCGGAACATACGAGTACAAGAGCGAGTTCGCCCGGCGTTACTTCAGTCGGGGCGAAGCTGAGGGCCAGGCCAGAGGGGAGGCCAAGGGGGAGGCCAAGGCGTTGCTGGCAGTCTTGCGGAGCAGGGGGATCACCGTGGATGAGTCGACTGTCGCTCGCGTCGGGGCGTGCACCGATATCGAGCAGCTCGACGTATGGCTCGACAGAGCGGCTACAGCACGCTTTGCAGACGAGGTGTTCGGGGACTGACGTCCGGTCGCACTCGAGGCTCCGAGGTCGACCTTCGCCCTCCGAGGTCGGTGAAGAGGCCGGACACGCTTGCCGCGACACGAATCTGCACGCCGATTATGTGATCGGCGTGCAGATTCGGTAATTGTCGTGGTTGGTCAGCGCAGAATGGCTTCGATCTCGTCGGTGGCCTCCGGGCCGTAGGCCTCGCGCAGGCGCTTCATGGCGGCGTCGTGGTCGAGGATCCAGTCCTGGGGGCCAACGGTTTCCAGGACCAGGACCGCCACCAGCGAGCCGAGCTGGGCCGAGCGCTCCAGGGACAGGCCCGCGGACTGGCCGGTGAGGAAACCCGCGCGGAAGCCGTCGCCGACGCCGGTCGGGTCGACCTTGGCGATGTCGGGGACCACGTCGACGTGCAGTTCGGTGCCGTCGCGGTCGACGACCTTGGCGCCCTTGGAGCCCAGGGTGGTGACGCGAATGCCCACGCGCTCACCGATTTCCGCCTCGCTCAGGCCGGTCTTCTGGAGCATGATGCCCCATTCGTACTCATTGGTGAACAGGTAGTCCGCGCCGTCGATGAGACGCAGGATGGTCTCGCCGTCCACCAGCGCCAGCTGCTGGGAGGGGTCGGCGGCGAAGCGGATTCCGGCGGCGCGGCACTGATCGGTGTGACGCAGCATGGCTTCCGGGTCGTCGGCGCCGACGAGCACCAGCTCCAGGTCGCGGCCCAGCTGGGTGATGTCGATCTCGCGGGACTCGGTCATGGCGCCCGGGTAGAAGGAGGCGATCTGGGCCATGGTCTCGTCGGTGGTGCAGACGAAGCGCGCGGTGTGGGCCTCGGTGGAGACGCGCACGGCCGAACAGTCGACGCCGTTGTCCTCCAACCACTTCCGGTACTCGCCCCAGTCCTGGCCGACGGCGCCGACCAGCAGCGGGGTGCGGCCCAGCACGCCCATGGCATAGCTGATGTTGCCGGCCACACCGCCCCTGCGGATGACCAGATCATCGACGAGGAAGCTGAGCGACACGTGCTGCAGCTGGTCGGCCAGCAGCACATCGGAGAACTTGCCCGGGAAACGCATGAGGTGATCGGTCGCGATGGAAGCGGACACGGCGATGGTCACGGGGTAGATCCTTCGGTGACGTGCGGCTGCGCACCGGGATACGGAGATGACAGACGCGGGGGCCGGCGGTGGATGACGCGGCCGACAGGGCCGCAGTTCGAAACTACTCTGTCCGAGACAGGGTATTCCAGATCTCGTATGAGTCAGCGCACACAACAGCGCGGAACATCCGGTGTCGGACGTTCCGCGCTGGCGGACGTTATGTCAGTTGAAGCTGTCGCCGCAGGCGCAGGAGCCGGTGGCGTTCGGGTTGTCGATGGTGAAACCCTGCTTCTCGATGGTGTCGACGAAGTCGATCGAGGCACCCTGCACGTAGGGGGCGCTCATGCGGTCGACCGCGAGCTTCACGCCGCCGAACTCCACGACCAGGTCGCCGTCGAGGCTGCGGTCGTCGAAGAAGAGCTGGTAGCGGAGGCCCGCACAACCACCGGGCTGGACTGCGATGCGAAGGGCGAGATCGTCGCGGCCTTCCTGATCCAGCAGCGCCTTCGCCTTCGAGGCGGCGGCGTCGGTCAGAGTCACACCGTGAGTGGTGGTCTCGTTCTGCACAGTCATGAACTCTCCTAAGGGACCTGTTTTCAACCCGTGAAGGCGCACGGCTCGATGGCTACCAACACCTGCTGGCAGGCGACTATTCCCCATCCTACGCGGCGGGTATTCCCCGGACGGCCCAGGTTGTGCAGTCGCTGACAGATAGCTGGTGAGGTGTGCGACACAACAATCAGGGAGACCAGGATTTTCCGGCAGACATGTCATCGAATAGCCTGGTCGGCGTGAAGTTCCTGCGCCGTGGCGAGTCCACCCCCACCTCCGACAGCTCCAGCACCGATGCCGTCGCCGCGGTGGAGGACAAGACCGTCACCCTGGGTAAAGGGCGGCCGACGCCGTCCCGGCGGGAAGCCGAGGGCCGCCGCCGCGGGCCGGTGGCGCCCGCGCCCAAGACCGCCAAGGAGGCCCGCGCCCGCCGCAAGGCGCTGCGTGGGACCCGCGAGGACCGCAAGGCGTCCTCGGCCGAGCGCAAGGCCGATGCGAACGATCGTCGTTCCCGCATGCTCGCCGGCGAGGAGCAGTTCCTGCTCCCGCGCGACAAGGGTCCGGTCAAGAAGTACGTCCGCGACATCGTGGACGCGCGCCGCAATCTGCTCGGCCTGTTCATGCCGCTGGCGCTGGTGCTGATCCTCAGCATGATCCTGTCGCCGGCGCTGCAGGCGATCGTCACACTGGCCATGCTGGTGATGATGCTGTTCATGATCATCGAGGGCGTCGTCCTCGGCCGGATCGTGAACAAGCGGGTCCGGGAGCGCTACCCGGACACCGCGGATTCCTCGTTCTCGCTGGGCTGGTACGCCTTCGTGCGCGCCTCGCAGGTGCGCCGCATGCGTGCCCCGAAGCCGCAGGTGAGCCCTGGCGACGCGGTCTGATTGCCGCTGCTGCCGTCGGCGCTGACGGCGCTGGATGAATTCCCTGACGGGCGGTGTCTCACCGCCCGTCAGTTGTGTTCGCGGTAGGTCGACAGGGCGCGGATCTCGAGCGCCATGCGGTCACGGTCGCGGTCGACGACCTGGCTGGAACCGGCCATCTCCCAGGCGTTTTCGCGGTGGAAGGGGACGGCCCGGCCGGCCGCGGCCAGCAGAGCGACGATGCGGCGGAACACGGTGACTGCCTCGGGGGAGTTGGTCGTGGTGCGGAACTGGCCGGAGGTGATGGTGGTCATGCGCGGATCTCGCTCTCATCGAGGGGTTCGGTGGTGTCTCCGGCCATGAAGCCGAAGGTCAGGGTGCCGAGCGCTGCCATGGCGGTTCCGGCTGCGACGATTGCGGACAGTGCTTGCATGGCAGTAAGTTTTCTCTAGGGAAGTTCCTGCCAACAGTGGCTGTTCTGACATTGTTCGCAAATATCCGGCCAGAGGGGATCGGACCATGCTCTCGAAGGTCGCCGTCGTACTCAACGACCACCTCGCCATGTTCGAATTCGGCGTCGTCTGTGAGGTTTTCGGCCTCGACCGGACCGCGGACGGACTGCCCGCCTTCGACTATCGGGTCTGCGGTGCGGAGCCCGGGAAACCGCTGAAGTCCAGCTCACCGGGCATTCACGTGACCCCCGAGTACGGGCTGGAGGAGCTGCGCGACGCGGATCTGGTTGCCATTCCGGCCTTTCCGATCTTCGCGGACAATCCCTTCGACCAGCGCGTGGTGGATGCCGTGCGGGACGCCGCGCAGGCCGGGGCCACGGTGCTCACGGTGTGCTCGGGGGCCTTCCTCGCGGGCGCGGCCGGACTGCTCGACGGGCGCAAGTGCACCACGCACTGGCGGTATGTCGATCTGCTGGCGGAACGGTTTCCACAGGCCACCATCGATCCCGATGTCCTGTACGTGGACGAGGGCAATCTCATCACCAGCGCGGGCACCGCGGCCGGCATCGACGCCTGCCTGCATCTGGTGCGTCGGGAACTGGGCAGCAGCGTCGCCAATGCCATCGCCCGCCGCATGGTGGTGCCGCCGCAACGCGACGGCGGGCAGCGGCAGTTCATCGAGCGGCCGGTGGTGGACTGCGATTCCGACAGCCTCAGCGAGACCCTGCACTGGATGGGTGAGCATCTGGAACTGCCGCACACGGTCGAAGCGCTGGCCGCGCGGAGCGCCATGTCGACGCGCACGTTCGCGCGCCGCTTCGCCGCCGAGACCGGGACGACGCCGGTGAAATGGCTGACCGGGCAGCGGGTGCTGCTGGCCAAGCAGTTGCTGGAGGACACCGATCTGGATCTCGAATCCCTCGCTCACCGTTGTGGATTCGGGTCCGGGGCGCTGCTGCGGCATCACTTCCAGCGGGTGGTGGGGATCGCGCCCGTCGAGTATCGGCGGCGGTTCGGCGCCCGCGTGTCTTGACTGGGCGCTGCCTGAAACAGGCGCTGTCCGAAGCAGTGCCTCCGGCTACGATGCGCAACCGTGCGTTGGGGAGTGATGATCGCGGCCGTGCCCTTGGCGGTGCTGGTGGCCAGTGGGACCGCCGGGTGCAAGGATCCGCGGAATGCGGCGGGGGACTGTGTGGTGGGGACTTCGCCCGATTCACATGTGAAGCCGGCGCCCTGCTCGGGGCGGCACGACGGCAAGATCATCGCGAGTGTGAACCATCGATCGGACTGCCCGCAGGGCACGGACTGGTCGTATACCGCCAAGGACCTGAAGGTCATGTGCGTACACAACGAGCAGAGCTCCTGAGCCGCACCCGGACGCGGGCGGTGAGACTGCCGTCCGCATGCGAGTGATCGTCGTGCCTACTCGGCCGGAGCACAGGCACAGTTGATACCGTGCTGACGTGTCGCACACTGCTCAGACAACCGATCGGCCGTTGCGGACCCTGGTGCTCGGTGGCGCCCGGTCCGGGAAGTCGGCTTACGCGGAACAGTTGGTCGCGTCGGAGGCGGTGCGGTACGTAGCCACCGCGGTGGCCGATCCGGCCGACGCCGACTTCGCCGAACGTATTGCGGCGCACCGGGCTCGGCGGCCCGGGAACTGGACGATCGTGGAGGGCGACGCCGTCGCCGCACTGGCCGAGGCCACCCCCGTCACCCTGGTCGACGACCTGGGCACCTGGCTGACCGCGCGGCTCGATGCGCGCGCCGCCTGGGAGTCGCCGCGCGGCATCGTCGCGCCGGATATCGATGCGCTCGTCAGCGCGGTGGCCGGATACGGGCAGCGGCTGATCCTCGTCAGCCCCGAGGTGGGGCTCGGCGTCATTCCGCCGACCGCCTCCGGTCGTCTGTTCCGCGATGAGATCGGCACGCTGAACCAGCGGCTCGCGGAGGTTTGCGACGAGGTCTTCCTGGTGGTGGCCGGGCAGCCGATGCGGATCAAGCCGGATTTCGCCGCCGCGCTCGCGGATGCGGCCGCAGCGAATTCTGCCGCCGCAGTGGCGACTTCGGCCCAGGCTTACGGAGCCGACGCGGATGGGGCTGCGGTGCAGCCGGTTTCGGCTGCTACCGCGGAGGCTGGATCGGTCGGCAGCGGTGCAGTGTCCGCCGCTACCCCGGCGGCTCTGGTGAGCGATGTGGGGGTTGATGCGGGCGACGCGGCGGCTGCGGCTGGAAGCGCGCCGCGCAGTGCGGAACTGGGAATGACGGCCGCCGGGGCGACAACTGCGGCTGCGCTGGATGCCGCGGCGGCAGTTGGCACTTCGACCGCGCAGGACGATGCGACGGCGGTCGGTGCAGATACCGCGACCGGCGGTGCGGACCTAGCCGGTGCGGGCTCCGCGACTGCGGCGAGTGCGGCCGGGGACGTCTCGGGTGCCCCGGTTCTGACCAAGTCCGTGCGGATTTCGTTCGGGCCGGTGCAGGGTCCCGATGCCGGGGTGCGGAAGGCCGCGGAGGAGCGGCAGTTGCAGCTGACCAAGCCCGCCGGGGCGCTGGGGCGGCTGGAGAAGCTGGCCAACTGGGTCGCGGCATGCCAGGGGGTGTGTCCGCCCAAGCAGTTCGAGCGGGCTCGGGTAGTGGTCTTCGCGGGCGATCACGGGGTGGCGCAGCACGGGGTGTCGGCCTACCCGAGCGAGGTGACCGGGCAGATGGTCGCCAACTTCCTGAACGGCGGGGCGGCGGTGAATGTGCTGGCGCGCCTGGCCGACGCCACCGTCCGGGTCGAGGACATCGCGGTGGATTCCGATACCGCGCCGGAGATCTCGCGGCACAAGGTGCGGCGGTCCAGCGGCTCCATCGATCGTGAGGACGCGCTGACCGAGGCCGAGGTGCAGGCGGCGCTGACCGCGGGCGCGACCATCGCCGACGAGGAAATCGATTCCGGCGCCGACCTTCTCATCGCCGGTGACATGGGCATCGGCAACACCACGCCCGCCACCGTGCTGATCGCGGCCGTCACCGACACCGAGCCGGTGATCGCGGTCGGCCGCGGCACCGGCGTCGACGATGCCGGATGGATCCGAAAGACCGCCGCTGTCCGCGACGCCATGTGGCGGGCCCGCCCGGTGGTCAAGGACCCGGTTGCCCTGCTGCGCACCGCATCCGGCGCGGACTTCGCCGCCATGGCCGGCTTCCTCGCCCGTGCCGCGGCCCGCCGCACCCCGGTCATCCTGGACGGCGTCGTTGTCACCGCCGCCGCGGTGGTCGCCGACCAACTGGCCCCGGGCGCGCGCGCCTGGTGGGTGGCGGGCCACCGCTCCAGCGAGCCCTCCCACACCATCGCCCTCCAGCGCCTGGACCTCGAGCCCCTGGTCGACATGAGCATGCGCCTGGGCGAAGGCTCCGGCGCGGTCGCGGCCCTCCCGCTGCTCCGCGCCGCCGTCGCCACCCTCGGCGAAATGGCGACCTTCGACTCCGCAGGAGTCAGCACCGCCGACACGGGCGCCGAAGCCGCCGGTGCCTAGCTCCCCACCGCTCGCGGCACCGAGTCCCGCCTCGCGAGACGCGGTGCCGCACAACCCGGTACGACGCCATGCGGTCGTAACGTCCCGGCCGAATGCCGCCGCCCGCGACCAGCGCGCCCACGGCAGCTCCGCCGATGTGCCGGGCACCGGAGTGGTCGGAGCTGCGCAATGGGCAGCGTGGGAACGGTTCCGGGTGATCGCATGAACGGGGTTCGGCTGGCGGTGTCGTGGTTGACCGTGTTGCCGGTGCGGGGGCCGGACGAGGTGGATCGAGCCGTGGCAGGGCGGGCGATCGCCTGGGCGCCGTTGGTTGGAGTGCTGCTCGGGGGTGGCGCTGCCGGATTGTTGTGGGGGCTGGGTGAATTGGGGGCTGCGTGGCTGCTGGCCGGGTTTGTGGCGGTGGCCGGGCTGGCGTTGATCACGCGGGGGATGCATATCGACGGGCTGGCCGACACCATGGATGGGCTCGGGAGTTACGGGTCGCCGGAGCGGGCCCGCGAGATTATGAAGAGCGGTGGGGCGGGGCCGTTCGGGGTCGCCGCGCTGGTGTTCGTCATTGGGATTCAGGCGGTTTCGCTGGGGGCGCTGGCCGGGGGCGGGCGGTGGCTGGCAGTGGTGGTCGCGGTCGCTGTCGGGCGGGTCGCGGTGGTGCTGGCCTGCCGGCGGGGGATCGAGGCGGCTCCGGGTGCAGGATTCGGGGCGTTGGTGGCGGGGACGCAGCATCCCGTTCTGGGTTGGGTCTGGGGTGGGATCGCGTGTCTCGCAGCGGTGTTCGCCACCGGGAATCCGTGGCAGGGGCCACTGGCCGTGGTGCTGGCGCTGGCGGGGGCGATGCTGCTGGTGCGGCACTGTGTGCGGCGGTTCGGCGGCCTCAACGGTGACGTGCTCGGTGCTGCACTGGAAGTGAGCGTCACGGTCGCTGCCGCAGTGCTGTCGTTCGCCCGATAGGTCCTGTGTCGAAGTGAGTTGAGGGAAGCTGTTGTCCACGTTGGCAGATGGGTGAGGTCTCAGGTAGGTGGTGGTTCAGCGACCAAGAAAAACCGGAGTCCTACCGGAGACTTCGTGACAATCGCAGTGGCGCTGTAGCCGTCAGCGCCGGTAACCACGACCCCCTGTAGGGCGGCGGACACCTGCTGGAGCGAATGCCCAAGGGCGAGTGGTGCTATTCGCGCCAGGGGAAGGGAATGAGGTCCGGCTCGACCCAGTCGTTCTTCGCCTGTGGGAGGGCCAGCGTCCCCGGTCGGTAGAAGCGGGTCAGCAGGCGCTTGTCGAGCAGGGCGCGATGATGATCGGCGAACGCGGTGAAATCGTCCTCGCCGGACTCGGTCGCGTGGTGCCCGACCAGTTCCACCCAGGCGCGGCTGACGGTCACGTGGTATTTCTGCGGTGCACCCGCGTAGCGTGCGGTTCGCTGAATACCGTTGCCGACCAAGTCGATTGCCGCGTGCACGCCGCAGCGGCGGACGGCGAGCCAGGTCAGGTGAACGTGCTCGCGGTGACCGAACCGTTCGGCGCTCGCCATCACTTCAGCCATCAACTCCTCGAAGTCGGTGTGGGTCCCGGATTGTGGTGAGGTCATGAGGACACCTCCGTGAGGGCTTGCAGACCGTCGCGCAGGCCTGCGACAACTTCCGCGGGCAGGCCGGCGAGGGCGCGGCGCTCCAGGTCGGCGATGGCTTGCCTGATGGTGGCGGCGGTCGTCCGTCCGGACGGGGTGAGTTCGATCAGTACCGCCCGGCGGTCTCCAGGGCGGCTCCCCCGAATGATGTGGCCACGCCGCTCGAGACGATCCAGCACGCTGGTGAGCGTCGTGGGTCGCGTACCTACGGCGGCGCCCAGTTCGGACACGGTACGCCCGCGGCCGTCGGCAAGGTTCGCCAACGCGTTGATCTCGGACGCGGTCAAATCCAGGTCAACCAGCTGGGCCGCGAGCACCTGCAAGGTGGCATGGGTCGCCCGCTGCAGCGCCAGCACAGCCGACCATTCGGAGGACGTCAACCTAGATTCCACGATTTCGTACTATACGATTTCGTATCTCCTACTGCAAGCACTGCTCGCCGCACACCATGCGACCGTGCTGAATTACCAAGCCCGCCCCTCAACCACTTCGACACCGAACCCAGGTGCGGCTGCGGCATACCTCACCGCCGGCCAACTGCTCAGGCTGAAGGTCTGTGCCCTCGGCCGGAATTCGGACGCCGGCGCCAGGCTTGCGGGGTGCGGGACGAAGGTGTCGGCGGGCAGCACCCGCCGGGCCCAGTCGATGAGTAGCGCGACACGCCCGAACGCGGGAAATGTCGAGGCGCGCAGTGGATTCGCCGCAATCCCCGCATCCGTGTGACAGTTCGTTGCCCTTCGCGATCCGACCGCCCGGTGGCCGCGAATACCTCATGATCGCAACTGCCATGGGTGGGAATGGAGTCGTGCAATGCTCGGAATCCTGATGCCGCTGGGTGTGCTGGTTTTGTTCGCGGTGGTGGCGGTGGGGGTCTTCGTGGCCGGAGATCGGGTGCGGCCGAAGTCGTGGCGGCACAGCGACGATGCGGGGGCGGGGCACATGATGCTGGACATGGTCAATATGTTCTTCGCGGCCATTGTGGCGTTCGTGGTGGTGATTCTGTGGGAGCAGTACGACACCTCCCATGAGCACACGGTGAGCGAGGGCAAGGCGCTGGTCAGCGTGTACGAGACCGCCAATGACATGCCGGCGCAGGATCGTAAGCAGATCCAGTCGCTGGTGACCGACTACACCAAGCAGGTAATCGGCGACGAGTGGAAGGTCATGGACGAGCAGCGGCGGCTGAGCCCGGCCGCGCAGGCGACGCTGGACGATCTGCGCCAGGCGGTGGCCTCCGCGCCCGCCGCCGACGCCGATGCCAAGTCGACCCAGGACAAGGCGCTCACCGCGGTGGACGCGATCGCCGAGGCTCGCTACGACCGCGGCCTGGATGCGGCATACCGACTGCCTGGATTCCTTTATGTGGCACTGTGGTTCGCGACCGTCATGCTGCTGTTCGGCACGGTCTTCTCCGGGGTGGTGGTCACCAAGCGCAGCATCCTCATGACCGGACTCTTCGGTGTGGTGATCGGCGCGGTCATCGTGGCCATCTACCAGCTGGATCAGCCGTTCTCGGGCGGCAACCACGTCTCCAAGGACGCCTACGAGCTGGCCCTGGCCCGCTTCCAGCACATCGCCTCGGGCACGCCGGTGGCGAGCGGCGGCAATCCGCGCTGATCTGCTCGACCGAGCAACCCGCACTTGGCGTTCGGAGGCAACGTGAACGGAACTCGAAGAACAGCACGAGGATTCGCGGCGGCGACGGCGGTACCACTGACCGCGGCGCTGCTCGCCATTCATCCGAAGGTCGCGGCCGCCGATCCCGGACTACTGGAGCTCCCGCCGATCGGTGAGATCATCAGCGGCAGCGCGGCTCCGGACACCGGGGCCGCACCGATCGACGCGTCCACGGGGAGCGCGCTCGGGCTGGGCACCGGCAGCAGCTACACCGGTAGCCAGGGCGGCGCGGGCAAGGGCGGGGCCACCACCGGCAGCTCGGCGGGAGTGGCGCAGAGTCCGGTGGCAGGAGTTCCGCTTGGTACCGGCGCGTCCGGCAGCGGTGAACCAGCGGACGGAACCGCGCCGCGCACAGCGGATCTCGCAATACCCGGACCGGCCACGGAGAGTCCGGCCGCCGCCCCGAACACCCTCGGCGGCCTGCTCGGCCTGAACTCGGGCAGCGTGCTCACCGCCTGTGCGGGCAGTGCCGTGCTGGGCAGTGCGGCACTGGGTTTGGGCATTCTGACCGGCAGCAGCATGGGCTCGGGGTTGATCGGCCCCGGCTTCGTGCCCGGATCCAGCGGGCTGGTCGGGCCGGGCTCGGCCGGAGCGGGCAGCGTGGCGGTGGGCAGCGCGGCCACCGGAAGCGCGCTGCTGACCTGCATGCTCATGCTGCCGGTGCCCATGGCGCCGGGACCCGGTATCCCGCTGCAGATCCCGCCCGCGCCGGCCATTGTGCCTGCAGCCGCACCGATACCCGTACCGGCGCCTGCGGCGATTCCCCCTGCCCCGGTGCCGGTTCCGCCGCTGCCGCCCCCACCGCCGCCCGTCGAATACGCCGCCCCCATCCCACCCGAGCAGCGGCTGCCCCTGACCGCTCTCCAGGTCATGACCGTCATGATCATCACCATCATCGCCGGGGCCCGTGCCCGCCTCGCCCGAGCCCACCGTGGAGCGGTCGACTAGCGGGACGGCGTCGACGAGCCGAAAGTCATTGCCGGAACTTGGCTTCCAGATCGGTGGCGGTGGCCTGGAGATCGGCCGCGGTGTTGGTCTTGAAAATTCCCTGGAATCCCGCCTCGGCCTTGATCGCCGCCTCCACCTCCGGGTCGTGGTAGATCTGCGTCAGCTGCAGGTACTTCGGGTTGTCCTTGTCGGCGGCCCGTGCGGCGAAGATATTGATGTACTGCTTCAGGTCCGGGCGGTTCGGGTCATCGGTGTAGATGATCTGATCATTGGTCAGTCCCGCCTGCCGCGCCCAGGTGTCGTCGACGTAGGCGGCATCCACGCTGTCCAGTGACGCGGCGGTCAGCGTCGGGTCGATGGTGGTGAGCCGGATCTTGGAGGCGGACTTGTCGACGTCCTCGAGCTTCGAATCCCACGAGCCGCCGTTCTTCAGCACGATCAGCCCGGCCGCGGCCAGGTTGAGCAGCGGCCGCACCTGATTGGCGGGATTGTTGCTCAGGGTGATCTCCCCGCCCTGAGGGATCTCCGACACCGACCTGTGCTTCTTCGAATACAAGCCCAGCGGATAGATCTCCGTGGCCCCGATCGGTACGAGCGTGTCGTTGTTGCGGGCGTTGTAGTTGGCCAGATACCGGATGTGCTGGAACTTGTTGAGGTCGATGCGGCTCTGGGACAGTGCCGGATTCGGCTGGTTGTAGTCGGTGAAATTGGTGAACTCGACCGTGATGCCCGCGTCGGAGGCCTTCTTCTTGAACACGTCCCAGTGCGGTTGTGAGAGATCGTTCACGCCGATGCGGACCACGTCGCCGTGGTGTTCCGTGCCACAGGCGGCGGTCAGGGCCAGCGTGAACAGGACCGGAATCACCAGGAAACGGCGGAATTTTCGCATTTCAGGCACCGTAGGCGAGCGGTCGGCGCGGCCGGAAGCGTTTGGCTCCCCGGGATCGCAATCATTGCCCGGCGATTGCCTGCACGGTTGCATGGCCGGGTTCGATTTCCACCAGTCACGAAGCAGTACAAGCATGCGGGAGCACGAGTGAAATTCCATCGGGTACTGGCGATCCCGGTCCTGGTAGCAGCCGTCGCGAGCCTCACCCTCACGGCCTGCGGCAGCAGCGGCGACTCCGGCGGCACCACGGTGCGCATCGGCACCACCGAGTCCGATCCGCACTGGGACGTCTTCAAGGACAAGGCCAAGGAACAGGGCATCAACCTGAATATCGTCCACTACTCGGACTACTCGCAGCCGAATACGGCGCTGGCACAGAAGCAGATCGATGTGAATCTGTTCCAGCACCTGCAGTTCCTGGGGCAGTACAACGTGGCCAACAATCAGGATCTGACGCCGATCGGGGCCACGCAGATCGTCCCGCTGGGGCTGTACTCGAAGAAGCACAAGTCGGTGGCCGAGATCCCGCAGGGCGGAGAGATCGCCATTCCGAACGATCCGACCAATCAGGCGCGGGCGCTGTTCGTCCTGCAGGCGGCCGGATTGCTGAAGATCAACGGGTCCGTTCGCCAGCCGACGCCCGCCGATGTGGACAAGGGCGCGTCGAAGGTGAAGGTGACCGCGGTCGACGCGGCGCAGACGGCGCTGTCGCTGGAGTCGGTGGACGGGTCCGTCGTCAACAACACCTACCTGCTCAAGTCGGGCATCGATCCGAAATCCGCGCTGTACAAGGATGATCCGGGCAATCCCGGCGCCGAGCCGTACATCAACGCCTTCGTGACCCGGGCCGCGGACAAGGGCAATGCCACCTACCTGAAGCTGGTGGACATCTTCCACAGCCCCGAGGTGCAGAAGTCGGTGCAGGAGGATTCCAAGGGCACCGCGCTCGAAGTGACGAAGAGCGGGCCCGAGCTGGAGCAGATCCTGGCGCGGGTGCAGCAGACCATCCGCGACACCAAGTGAGCGACGGCGGTGCCGTGACCGGCGAGACTTCGGCCGCGACCAGCTCCGTCGCGGCCGTCGAATTCCGGTCGGTCACCAAGGTTTTCCGGACCGGCAAGCAGCGCCACACGGCGCTCGACGGCATCGACCTGCGCATCGAGCGGGGTGAGATCTTCGGTGTGATCGGCTATTCCGGCGCGGGCAAGTCCACGCTGGTCCGGCTGATCAATGCCCTCGAGCAGCCCACCGGCGGCACCGTGCTCGTCTCCGGAGACCCCGTCACCGGCGTCCCGGAATCGCGGGTGCGGCAGTTGCGCCGCGATATCGGCATGGTGTTCCAGCAGTTCAACCTGTTCCGCTCGCGCACCGCCGCCGGCAATATCGAATACCCGTTGAAAGTGGCGGGCTGGCCACGCGCGCGGCGGAAGGCGCGCGTGTCGGAACTGCTGGAGTTCGTGGGGCTTTCGGACAAAGCGCGCAGCTACCCGGACCAGTTGTCCGGCGGCCAGAAACAGCGCGTCGGCATCGCCCGGGCACTGGCCACCTCGCCGTCACTGCTGCTCGCCGACGAGGCGACCTCGGCGCTGGACCCCGAGACCACCGGCGAGGTGCTGCGACTGCTGAAGAAGATCAACCGCGAGCTCGGCGTCACCATCGTGGTCATCACCCACGAGATGGACGTCATCCGCGCGGTGGCAGACCGCGTGGCAGTGCTGGCCGAGGGCCGAATCGTGGAGTTGGCCAGCACGTTCGAGGTGTTTTCGGCACCCGCCGCCCCACCCACCCGATCGTTCGTCGAGACGGTCCTGCACAACCGTCCCACCGCCGACGAACTACAGCGGCTGGGAGAACGGCGCGCCGGCCGCCTGGTGACCGTTGCCGTCGACGACGAGCACGGGATCGGTCCGTCCCTGTCCGCCGCCGCGGCCCAGGGCGTCAGCTTCGAGATCGTCTTCGGCGGCGTGAGCACCTTGCAGGACAAAACCTTCGGCAGCCTGACCCTCGCCCTGGACGGCCCCGAGGACGTCGTGCGCCAAGTGGCCGAACGCCTCGAGTTGGGGGAATCCGTTCGCAGGGTGGCGGTGGAGGCCGAGAGTGATCGGAGGAGCGCATGAGCGGCGGTGTGAGCAGTCTGGCTGCCGTGCATACGGATTGGGATCGGCTGCGGCCTGTGCTCAGTGAGGCTGTTGGGACCACGATTTACCTGGTGCTGCTCACCTTTCTTGCCGGCGGCACCATTGGGCTGGCGTTGGGGACCGCGCTCTATACGACGCGGAAGGGCGGGTTGCTGGCGAATGCGCCGATCAATCTGGTGTTGAACGTGCTGGTGAATGTGGTGCGGCCGATTCCGTTCATCATCTTGCTGGCTGCGCTGGGGCCGGTGACGCTGAAGGTGATCGGGACGACGATCGGGACGGATGCGGCGGCGTTCGTGATGATCGTGGCGGCTTCGTTCGGGATCGCGCGGATTGTCGAGCAGAATCTGGTGACCGTGGATCCGGGGGTGATCGAGGCGGCGCGGTCGATGGGGGCGGGGCCGCTGCGGATCATTCTCACCCTGCTGATTCCGGAAGCGTTGGGGCCCTTGGTGCTCGGGTACACCTTCGTCGTCATCGCCATTGTCGATATGTCCGCGATGGCCGGGACGGTCGGCGGGGGCGGGCTGGGCGACTTCGCGCTGGTGTACGGCTATCAGCGATTCGACTGGCAGGTCACGCTGGTGGCGACTCTGATCATTATTGCCGGGGTGCAGGGGATTCAGTTCCTCGGCAACTGGCTGGCCCGCCGGGTGCTGCGCCGGTGAGGACGCGTGCGACCCGGCGGGACCTCGGTCAGCTCAGCTTCTCCAGCTTCGGGACCTGCCACTGCCCGTTCAGCACCTCGTCTTTCGGCGCGTATAGCCGCAGGGTGAGGGAGAACGGGCCGGTCTCCGGAATGGGCAGCCAGTGCCCGTCGGGCACGTCCGCGCCGGGATCGGCGCTCTGCACGGCGATCTCGACCGTGCCGTCGGCGGCGGGTTTGAGCGGCACCAGGTGGCCCACCGAGTAGATGCCCGCCGGATTCTGGATCAGGTAGCTCTGCTCGTCATAGGCCGTGAGCGACCAGAACGCGCCGACCGGCGGCAGCTGATCCTTGGCGAAGGTCACCCGGAATCGGTTGCCGCTCTCGGCCTTCGTGTCGATGCTCGGGTACACCGCGTCCCGGGGCAGATTCGCGCCCAGGCCGACCGCAGCGACCTGCGCGCGCAGCATGTAGTTCGTGCCGTACGTGCCGATATTGAGATCGAAGGTCCAGTCATTCTGATGCTGGGCCTTGGGGTCCCGGTAGGCGGTGAGCTGTTTGCGGGCATCGGCGACGGCCGCGGTGAGGACGTCCGGGGGCGCGGTGCTCGCGGTGGCGTCGGCGGTGATGCCGATGGCGGCGAACCGCTTCATGGCGTCGGCGTCATCGGGCGCGGGCGGGTTGCGGGCCATCACCGCGCACATGCGGGTGAAGAAGGTGGGGCCGTCCATCTTCATCATCATCTGGGCCGGGACGCCGGCGCCCGCGAGCTGGGCGCCGGGGCCGCCGTGCACCGCGCTCGGGTCGTCGCTCCAGACGCTGAGCGGGGCCAGCTTCAGCTTCTGCTGCAGAGCCCGCACGTGCTTGATGTCGTTGTCGCCCTTGTACTCGATGCGGCCGAGCAACCAGCTGGTGTCGGTGGGCATGGCCAGCTGGGTCATGCCGTCGGGCACCGTGCCCTTCCAGCCCGGCCCGGTGACCAGGTAGGTGTACGGCGGGCTGGGAACCCCGTCGTCGAGCCGGGGGTTCGTGCTGGCCGGATCGTGCACCGTGTTGGTCCACGCGTCCAGGAGCTGCATGAGCCAATATCGGCCGGATTCGATGGCGGGCACCTGCACCACCATCGGCTCGGCGCTCAGGTCCAGCCAGGCCTGCGAGTAGAGGGTGTCCAGGTTGAGCCGGACCACCTGCTTCTCCTCCGGTGTGGGCGGGTTCTGGTGCACGAATTGATTGGCCGGGCCGCCGGTTTCGCGGGTGACGTCCATGAGCACCAGCGGAAACCCGAAGATGTAGGCATCGGCGGCGACGGCCCTGGGGTCGTTGGCGGCCGGGGTGATGCTGGTCGCGGTCGAGCTGCTGCCCGACGTGCCGCAGGCGGTCAGGCCGAGAGTCGCCAGCGCGGCGGCGCCGAGTCCGAGGGCCGTACGGCGGTTGACGCGCGGGGCGTCGCCAGTGGACGGGAGATCCATTGATACCGAGTCCTTTCCGAGAAGGTGTGGTGGCGAGGAGGACTTCCGGTGATACGAACACCCTATTGCAGTAGCACTGCAAGTATAATGGCTAACCAGTGGTTACCGTACTGCTGCGGCAGCGAAGGAGCGCACAAAATGAGCTCGGCCGATCTGATCGTCACCGGCGGACCGATCGTCACCGTCGACGCGAACCACCGAATCCCACCTATATCGCCGTGACCGACGGCCGGATCGTCGCCGTCGGCGGGGACGAGGTGCTGGACCGGCGCGGCGGCGGCACCGAGATCGTCGATCTGGGCGGGCGGGCGCTGCTGCCGGGATTCGTTGAGGCCCACGCCCATCCGACCCAGGATCAGATGATGTTCACCGACGTGGTCGTCGACATCCGCCCGGTCACCACCTGCCCCACCGCCGAAGACGTGCTGCGCACCGTGAAGAACCCCTCCGCAACATGGCAGCCGCCGTGACCCGCAAATCCCGCACCGGCCGAGTCCTCGCCCCGGAGGAACGGATCACCGTCGACGACGCCCTCGCTGCCCAGACCATCAACCCCGCCTGGCAGCTCTTCGCCGAGAACATCGCCGGATCCATCACCCCGGGCAAGTGCTCCGATCTCGTTGTCCTGGACCGCGACCCGCGCACGACCGACCCGGACACCTGGCACGACATCGCCGTTCACACCACCTACCTCGCGGGTAACCCCACCTACCAGGCGTGACCCGTGCGGCGACACCGCGCTGGACAGGCCGCCGGGCGCTGTCTACCGGAATTCTCCAGTGCCGACGAACCGTGTTCGACGAAGCCGCCCACCCATCGGGCGAGCGTCGGAACGGGTACAGCTTCCTGGCCTATCGGCCCACGAGTCGTCCGGCATCGACCAGCCGACATTCAAGTGATGCAAGTTACATAGATTAAATCTAACTTAGATTGAATCTATGTAAGATGAAGTCTCCTATGAGTTGGAGGCTTGGGTGGAGTTCAGAGGGCGGGCGGCGGACCTCGATCTGCTGAGGCGGCAGCTGGAACTTGTGACCGGTCGGACCGGGGCGACTCGAGGACGTGCTGTGGTCGTGACCGGGCGACGTCGGGTTGGGAAGTCACGCCTGGTGCAGGAGTTCTGCGACCGTTCCGGTCTGCCATATCTCGTCTTCCAGGCAACGCGGGGGCGAAACCCAGCTGCCGAACGAGGCGACTTCGCGGCTACCGTGGCGCAGTCGCCCCTCCCGGGGGCGGAATTGGTCGCGGGGATATCGGCAGGCGATTGGAACCAGGCGTTGCGGACCCTGTCCATCGCATTGCCGGATGACGCTGCGAGCATTGTCGTGCTCGACGAAGTGCCCTGGTTGGTGGAGCAGGACTCCGAGTTCGAGGGAGCGCTGCAGACGGTATGGGATCGGCACCTCTCGGCCAAGCCGGTGCTGCTGGTACTGGTTGGCAGCGACATCGCGGTGATGGAAGCGCTGCAGACGCACGGCCGCCCATTCTTCGGGCGGGCAGCGAAAATGACTGTTGCGCCACTGCATCTGGCGGATGTGCAGGCCATGACTGAACTCCCGGCGGCCGAGGCGCTGGATGCGTTGTTGATCACCGGCGGATTCCCGGAAATCGTTCAGTCCTGGCAGTCGGGCATGAGTCGCACGGATTTCCTGCGTGAGGTAGCGAGGAATCCATTGTCGCCGCTGCTGGTGGCTGGCGAGTTGTCGCTGCTGGGTGAGTTTCCCGAGGCGTCGCGTTCGCGTGCCGTGCTGGAGGCGATCGGCAGCGGTGAACGCACCTTCAGTTCCATCGCTTCCGCGGCGGGCAGTTCGGGTGTGCTGCCGGCCGGGACGTTGACGCCGTTGCTGAATACCTTGCAGGCCAAGCGAATAGTGGCCGCGGATCTGCCGCTGTCCACGAAGCCGGACACGAAGAACAAGCGCTATCGAATCGCTGACTCCTATCTGCGTTTCTGGCTGGCTTTTCTGGAGCGGGGAATTCCGCTCATCGAGCGTGGCCGGGGCGATCTGGCGTTGGACCGGGTCGAGCGTTCGTGGACGACATGGCGTGGCCGCGCGGTAGAACCGGTGATCCGGGAATCACTGCTGCGCTTGCTGCCCAATGCCCGATGGCCGGAAACCGAAGCAGTGGGCGGCTGGTGGAATCGGCAGAACAATCCCGAGCTCGATTTGATCGGTGCCGATCGCGAACCCATCGCGGGTGCAGTGCATTTCATCGGATCGATCAAATGGCTGGAGGATCGACCCTTCGATCGCCACGACTACGATGCCCTGGCACGCTGTGTGCTCGCTGTGCCCGGCGCGCAGTTCGACACTCCTTTGGTGGCGGTCTCGCGCTCCGGGGTAGACGGCGACCTGCCGGTTGCGGCCCACTGGGGGCCGGAGGATCTACTGCGTGCCTGGCAGTGAACAGCGGAAGAATCCGCCTGGCAGGCGTTGCGCCGGAAACATAATGGCCGCATACCCGGATGGGTGTGCGGCCATTACGTGAAGCCGGACTACAGGTTGACCGGGTAGGTCGGTTCCTGGATCTCGGGCTTGATGCGGTTTTCGACGAAGATGCCGTGCCAGATCATGAAGACGATCAGGGTCCAGAGGCGGCGGCTGTGGTCGACCGGGCCGGTGCGGTGCGCCTCCAGCATGGCCAGGATGGCCTGCTTGTTGAGCAGGTGGTCGGTGCCGGACTCGGTGATCTGGGCGCGGGCCCAGTCGTAGAGCTCAGGGCCGCGCAGCCAGTGGCGCAGGGGGACCGGGAAGCCGAGCTTGGCGCGGTTGAGGACGTGCGGGGGCACGATGTCCGTGAGCGCTTGGCGCAGGGCGTATTTGGTGGTTTCCTTGGTGATCTTCTGGTCGACCGGGATCTTCTCGGCGACCTTGAAGACCTCGGGGTCCAGGAAGGGGACGCGCAGTTCCAGGGAGTTGGCCATGGTCATCTTGTCGGCCTTGACCAGGATGTCGCCGCGCAGCCAGGTGAACAGGTCCAGGTGCTGCATGCGCGCCACCGGATCCCAGTGGTAGCCCTGCATGGCGTAGATGGGGGCGGTCACGTCCTGGTGGGTCCACTCGGGGCGGAATTCCCGCAGCACCGAACGCAATTGGGCGTCGTTGAAGCTGCGGGCGTTGCCGTAGTAGCGCTCCTCCAGGGTGAGCGAGCCGCGGTGCAGCAGGCTCTTGCCGCGGGTGCCCTCCGGAATCCGGTCCGACAGCTTGCCCGCCAGCTTGCGCAGCGGCTTGGGCAGGAATTCGAAGGGCTTGAGCGACAACGGTTCCCGGTAGATGGTGTAGCCGCCGAACAGCTCGTCGGAGCCCTCGCCCGACAGCACCACCTTGACGTGCTTGCGGGCCTCCTTGGCCACGAAGTACAGCGGCACCAGCGCCGGGTCGGCCACGGGTTCGTCCAGGTACCAGACGATCTCGGGAATGGCGGCCGCGTACTCCTCGGGGGAGACCATGCGGATGTAGTGCTTGGCGCCGATGGCCTCGGCGGTCTCGGCCGCCACGTCGGCCTCGGAGTAGCCCTGCCGCTCGAACGCCGAGGTGAAGGTCAGCAGGTTCGGATTGTGCCGAATGGCCAGCGCCGCAATGGCGGTGGAGTCGATGCCGCCGGACAGGAACGCGCCGACGGTGACGTCCGCGCGCATGTGCTTGGCGACGGAGTCCTCGAGCGCCTCCGCGATCTCCCGGTACCGCTTGGCCTCCGAGCCCGCCGCGAACTTCTGCACCCGGAACTGCGGGTTGAAGTAGCGGGTCACCCGCGGGGTCTCGCCCGGCTCGACCCAGGCGTAGCAACCGGATTCGAGGCGGCGGACGTCCTTGTGCAGGGTCTCGGACTCGGGCACGTACTGCAGCACCGTGTAGTGCTCGAGCGCACGCGGGTCCAGGTCGTCGGAAAGCTCCAGCGCCGGAAGCAGGCCCAGCAGGCTCTTCTTCTCGCTGGAGAAGGCGGTGCCGCCGGCGCCGGTGGCGATGAACAGCGGCTTGATGCCGAACGGGTCGCGCGCCAGGAACAGCTTGTTCAGCTGGGTATCCCAGATGGCGAAGGCGAACATGCCGCGCAGCCGGCTCGGGGCCTTGGCGCCCCAGTAGTGGAAGGCCGCCATGATGGCCTCACCGTCGCCCTCGGTGCGGAACATCGGCTCATCGCCGAACTCCGCCTCGTGCGCCTCCTTCAGCTCGGCGCGCAGCTCGAGATAGTTGTAGATCTCGCCGTTGAAGGTCATGGCGTACCGCTCGGGGTTCTCCGGCGGACCCCAGCGCAGCGGCTGGTGCGAGTGCTCGATATCGATGATCGACAGGCGGTTGAAGCCGAAGATCATGCGGTCGTCGTTCCAGGTGCCGCGCTCGTCGGGGCCACGATGGCGCTGGCAGTGCAGGGCCTCGTACACCTGTGCCGCGGTGGTTTCGACCGTCCGCCCATCCGGAGTAGTAGCCGTTGTAGCTGTCAGAAATCCGAGCAGACCACACACTGCGCCGAGAACCTCTTTCCGGGGTCTAGGGATTGGGGCGTACCCGCACGGGCACGCTGCACGCGAAACCTACTGCCCGAGTATGCCGTACCGGGGCGGATCATGCTCAGCCCGTATCCAACACCGAAAAGTTCGCAGCCCGCCTCGGTCTGGACTGCGCTCCGCCTCCCCGCGCTGGTAGCGGAAGCCGGAGCGAAGCGGACGAGCGGAGGAGGGAAGACCGAGGTGACAAGGCTGCGTACAGCCGGAGCGAAGCGGAGATGAGTTGGACGGAGCGTGTCGAAAGGGACCCAGTCACAACGGGGGCGGTTCTTTGGTCTACGCTGCGTAGTACTTGGGAAACTCTCAGGGTCGGTTGCGCGTTCGCGCGTATCCTCCCCGAGGTCCAGAACTGTGCTGAAAATGTGTCGCCCGGCGGAAGGGAGTCCGGGCGACGCGGTGTCGGAATGACGACCAGGAAGGCGTTGAGCGTGGCGCACAAGGCGAGCGAGGCGATAGGGGCACGACCCGCCCAGGGTCGGCGGGGCCGCATCCTTCGGCGGGCCGGGCTGGCGGTGTCCTTGGGGATGACCGCGATGCTCGTCTCCGGCTGCTCGATCGACAACGTTTGGCTTCGATTCGGCTGGCCTTCGGGCATCACGCCGCAGGCCACCCGCATGCGCGAGCTGTGGACCTGGTCCGTGCTCGCCGCCCTCGCGATGGGCGTGCTGGTGTGGGGCCTGACCTTCTGGACCATCGCGTTCCACCGCAAAAAGCCGAACTCCCCGGAGTTCCCGCGGCAGACCGGTTACAACGTGCCGCTGGAGCTGAGCTACACGGCGATCCCGTTCGTGATCATCGCCGTGCTGTTCTACTTCACCGTGGTGGTGCAGAACTACGTCCACGAGAAGGTCGGCAACCCGGACGTCGTGGTCGACGTGACCGCCTTCCAGTGGAACTGGAAGTTCGGTTACCAGAAGGTCGACCTCAAGGACGGCAGCCCGGTCTACGACGGCGTCGACACCGAGCGCCAGGACATGAACCAGGACATCAAGGAGCGCTACAAGGAAGCGACCAAGGATGGCCACCCGCAGCCGGGCCCGAACAACGGCCTGCCCGCGAACGACATCTCGTACCTGCACTACGACAAGGTCGAGACCGTCGGCACCTCCAACGAGGTTCCGGTGCTGGTCCTGCCGTCCGGCAAGAACATCGAGTTCCAGCTGGCCGCCGCGGACGTCATCCACTCGTTCTGGGTGCCGGAGTTCCTGTTCAAGCGCGACGTGATGCCGAACCCGAAGCAGAACAACTCGGACAACGTCTTCCAGATCACCAAGATCGAGAAGGAAGGCGCGTTCGTCGGCCGGTGCGCCGAGATGTGCGGCACCTTCCACTCGATGATGAACTTCGAGATCCGCGTCGTGTCCCCGGCGGACTTCCAGAAGTACATGGACGCGCGGACCAAGGACCACAAGACCAACGCCGAGGCGCTGGCCAGCATCGGTCAGTCGCCGGTGGCGACCTCCACCAAGCCGTTCAACACCGACCGCAAGGCGCGCGGTAACGAACTCGCCGACGCCAAGTGAGGATGAACTGACATGAAGGTCGAAGCTCGCATCTTCGAACTGATCACGGTGTTCTTCGTGATCGTGGCCGTCGTGTACGGCTACTTCACCGGCCGCTCGCGCACCGGCGTCGAGTGGGCCGGTACCACCGCCATCGTGCTGTCGGCGGGCCTGGCCCTGATCGTGGCCACCTACTTCCGTTTCGTCGCCCGTCGTCTGGACCTGCGTCCCGAGGACTACGAAGAGGCGGAGATCGTCGACGGCGCCGGCGACCTGGGCTTCTTCTCGCCCGGGTCGTTCTGGCCCATCCTGCTGGCCGGTGCGGGCTCCATCGCCGCCCTCGGCTTCGCGTTCTTCCAGTTCTGGCTGATCGGCCTCGGTGTGATCTGCATCCTGGTCGCCGCCGGCGGCCTGGTGTTCGAGTACCACCTCGGCCCGGAAAAGCACTGACGTAGATCACGAAGCGCCCCACCCGGAATCCGGGTGGGGCGCTTTGCTGTTCGCGTGTGGGTTGGGAATGTGACCGGGGGAGAACGGGTTTCGGGCTCAGGGAGTGCGGGTCCGGGAGAGCTTCGGTCGAGCTCAGATACCCAGGGCGTGCTTGAGACGGGTGGTCCGCGGGGACATGGAGGTCAGGCCCAGGAGGGCTCGGGGGAAACGAGGCTGGATTTGCGGCGGGCGGGTGCGGATGGCGGATTCGATCCAGCGGGCGGCCTCGGCGGGGTCCAGGGAGGGGTTCTCGGGGCGGTAGGCGGGGGAGCCGGAGTCGAGTGTGAAGGCGGGGTACCGGACCGTGGTGACGTGGATGCCGCGGGGGGAGAGTTCGGCGTCGGCGCATTGACCGAAGGTGGTCCAGGCGGCCTGGGCGCTGGCATAGGAGGCGAAATTGGGGGCGGCGCCGGTGTCGGCGCTCCAGGGGCCGACATTCACCACGTGCCCGGAGCCGCCGGCCAGCATGGCCGGCAGCAGGCCGAGGGTCAGGCGCAGGGGGCCGAAGTAGTAGGCGGCCATCATGCGCTGGTAGTCGCGGAAGCGGTCCAGGGATTGCAGCACCGGGCGGCGGGTGGGGCGGCCGGTGTTGTTGACCAGGACGTCGACGGTGTCGAACTCGGTGAGCAGCCACTCGACCAGCTGATCCACATCGCCGAGGGCGGAGATGTCGCAGCGGAACCAGTGGGCGCGGCCCCCGGCCTCGATGATGGTGGCGCACTCCTCGACCAGCTGAGAGCCGTTGCGCGCCACCAGGATTACCTCGGCACCGTGAAAACCCAGTAGTCGCGCGGTCTCGCGGCCGATCTCGGAGCAGGCGTCGGTGACGACGATTCGTTTGCCCTCGAGGGGGCGTTCCCCCGCAAGGGATCCGGTGGTGCGGGGACGGCGGGCAGCACGGAATTCGATCATGGGACAGGCAACCTTCATCTGAGGATTGAGCATGAACCATGCACCGACACCCCGCCGACAGTGCCGATACCGCCGCCCCGCCCGGCTGCTAACCGATAGCTGGCAGTGCGGCGGAACACATTCTATTCGGTCGGGTCATAACGCCGGGCGCGTTCGGCGACACAGATCTCGTCGATTGCGGACACGATGTCCCGCAACAGTTCCGAGGGCAGCGCCGCCGGCCGCAACCGGCAGGTGAAGGTAATGAAGCCGTGGTCCTCGTTGTCGAGTTCGCGCAGGTAGAGAGACCGTACGCCATAGGTCATGGCCGAGATGACGGTGAAGCAGCCGGTGCGTTCACGGTGCCCGGCGAACAGGTCGTGCAGGCCGTGGAAGACCCGGGCGTAGGAGGACAGGGGCGCGAAAACCGAGACGCGGTAAGCCGGTCCGCGCTCGGAGGAGCTGATGACGGTGTCGGCCAGGTACTCGGCGTCGCGCAGGGTCAGCACCTTCGGAGCGAACATGAGCGCGCCGGCGGCGGCATTGCGGACCGGCATACCGGCGCGGCCGCCCGCGGATGCGGCGATGGCGCCCAGCGACTTTCGGGCGCGCGCGCCGACCTCGCGGCGGGCGCGCAGCGAGAGGTTGGGGGTGGTGGGGTGCAGGCTCGACCACTGGCCGAAGCGCACGGTGCCCAGCTGCACGGTGCCGGTACCGACCGGCCGGGCAACTTTCAGGGGTGCGGTGTCCACCCAGCGGCCCACCTGCAGCATGGCGTCACCCGGCGACTGGATCTCACGGTAGGAGTGCTCCACCCAGGTGTCGAAGTCCAGGAACCGGTGCGCGTCGGTGGTGAGCCAGGTGCGGTCCTTGTCCACACTGGTGACCCCGAGCGTCAGCGCGGTGATGATCCCGGTGCGCCCGCCGCCGCCCAGGATCCGGCGGAACCGCTCCGCGTGATGCGTGCGCCCGCAGGTGCCGAAACGCCCGTCCTGATCGACGTATTCGAGCTCGACCACATTGTCGCTGAACATGCCGAAGCGATGCGACGCCGCCGACAGCCCGCCCACCGCCGCGAATCCGCCCGCCGTGATGTCCCGATGGTCGCCGACCACGGGCAGCCCGAGCCCGTGCGCGCCCAGCGTCCGGTCGATGTCGTAGAGGCGCGCCCCCGCCTGCACCCGCACCGTCCCGGCGTCGGCGTCCACCACCTGGACCCGGTTCATCTTCCGCAGGCTCAGCACGCTGCCCTGATCGGGCAGCGCGAGCTCGTCCTCCGGCCGTTCCCCGCCCCGGATGATCAGCGGTTTCGTCGAACGGCGTGAATCCCGAACGGTCCGAACCACATCCGCGGTATCGCGGGGCAGAAATTCGTCGGGGTGGGTGGAGACGGGCGTGCTCATGGCGCTACAGCTAACCACAGTCACGCGCATTGTGCTCGTCCTTGGACGGGCGTCCTGGTGAGCACTGCGCGGACACGCCGTGAACAGCGCGTTTTAGGTTGTGGGACACAGGTTCCCTGCGGGTTTGCGGGCAGCGTTTGTCGCCCCTCGCGCGTAGAGTCCGGGCCATGAGTTTCCTGGGCGGGATGTTCGGTTCGCCGCGAAATCGGTTCGGCAAGAAGGTCTTGGAACAGGTGCTCGGCTACGAGGCCGTGGAGACCGCGCACTTCGACACCGAGGCGTTCGAGATCGGCTACCGGCTGAAGAACGGGTACGTCGCCAAGATGAACCTGGGCACGCTGTACCGCCGGTTCGACGGGAAGATCAGCGCCGGGCTGTTCCAGGCCGTCGACAGCCTCATCCTGCCGCCGGAGGCGCCGCAGGGCTGGGAGCAGGTGGCGCCCAGGCTGCGACCGGTGCTGCGGCGGGCCGGGTACGGGTCCGGGGCGATACGGGTCGGCGAGCTGGAGGGGCGGGACCTGGTGCTCTCGCGTCCGGCGCTGCCGTTCCTGACCGAGATGGTGGTCATCGATCTGCCCAGCACCGTGCAATTCGTGACGAAACAGGAACTGTCGAGCTGGGGCGTGGACGCGGAGCAGGTCTACGCCGTCGCGCATGCCAATCTCACCGAGCTGGCCATGAACACGCTGGAGGCCCTCGAACCGCCGCAGGGGATGCGGGTGATGGACTTCGTCGACGACGACGGCGAGAGCTATGTCGGTTCGCTGCCGCTGGTGGCCGGGTGGCTCGAGGGCGTGCGGGCCCGAACCGCAACGCGCCCACTGCTTTTCCTACCCGGGCACCTGGGCATGCTGGTCGTGCTGGGCGCGACGCCCGCAGCGCTGCCGCAATTGCTGGCGCTGGCGGCGGAGCGGCTCGAGGGGGCGTTGCGACCGCTGTCCGCGGTTCCGTACACCGTCGACGACAACGGCGACGTGGTCCCCTTCGAAGTGGACGCGGACCATCCGGCCCATGGGCTCATCCGCCGCGCGCACGCGCAGCTCGCGGTGGGGGCGTATCACGCGCAGACCGAGCGATTGCGCGCCGAGGCGGAGCGCGAGGGCGCGATCATGGAACTGCTGCACGTGCGGGCGCCCGACGGCAGCGAGTACACCATGACCTCCTGGACCGACGGGGTCACGAATCTGCTGCCCGCCGCCGATTTCATCTGCTTCGTCACCGGCGACGGCGATGTCTTCCGCGTCGCTTGGGAGGACGTGTCCGGGCTGGTGGCACTGGAACTCGCCGCCGAGTACGACCCGCCGCGCTATCGCGTGCGCGACCATCCGCCCGCCGAGATCATGACCCGCCTGCGCACACTCGCCAGCTGACTCTGTGCCCTGCGACCAACTCTGTGCCCTGCGAGCAACTGTGTGCCCTGCCGCCAAGTGGGTGCGGCGGCGCGTCGGCGGTGTGGCGCGATAACCGCACGATTCTGTCGCCTCTGTCGGCTAGGGTCGCGGCGTGGACAGGGCGCAGCTGACAGCGGACATGGCCGACGGGGCGAGACCGGAGTTCCTCTTCTTCTGGGGGCACACCCGCACCCCCGGCCACGAGGTCGGCAAGTGGGTGCTCAGCCAGTGGTGGCCGGTCGAATTCAGCGTCGACGGCCAGAACTACGGCAGCGCAGAGCATTTCATGATGGCCGAGAAGGCCCGGCTGTTCGGCGACGAGGACATGCGCACCCGCATCCTGTCCAGCGACACCCCCGCCGACGCCAAGCGCATGGGGCGCGCCATCTCCGGCTTCGACCAGGACACCTGGGAAGCCCACCGCTTCGACATCGTGCTGCGCGCCAGCATCGCCAAATTCGGCCAGCACGAACAGCTCCGCGACTTCCTGCTCGCCACCGCCGGCAAGGTGCTCGTCGAAGCCGCTCCCCGCGACACCATCTGGGGCATCGGCCTGGGCGCCGACAACCCCTCCGCCGCCGACCCGGCGCGCTGGCGCGGCGAGAACCTGCTGGGCTTCGCCCTCATGGACGCCCGGGACGCCCTGGCCCCGGCCCGCCAGTCCTGACCCGCCCCGCGGTAGGGGAGGATCGGGGGATGGACACGGTGCGGAGTCGTGAGGTGTACGCGAATCGGTGGATCACGCTGCGGGAGGACGTGGTTCGGCAGGCCGACGGGGAGGAGTCGGTGTACGCCTACATCCGGAAGGCGGACTTCGCGATCGTGATTCCGTGGGATGGCGAGCGATTCCACCTGGTCGAGCAGTATCGGTACCCGCTGGGGCGCAGGTGCTGGGAGTTCCCGGGCGGGGCGGTGGCGGGGGAGAGCGATCCGATCGCGGTGGCTCGGCAGGAGCTACGGGAGGAGACCGGGTTGCGGGCCGGTCGGCTGACGGCGCTGGGGAAGGTGGCGCCCGCCCCGGCCACCAGCACGCACTACGGGACCGTGGTGCTGGCCACCGAGCTGACGGCGGGGCCGCACGAGCGGGAGCCCTCCGAGATGGACATGGAGTCCGCCTGGTTCACCCGGGACGAGGTGGAGGCCATGATCCTGGCGGGCGCGATCGTGGATGCCCAGAGTGTGGCCGCGTATTCCCTGCTGTTGCTGCACGAAAGGCGCGGCGGGCTGGGCTAGCTAGCCCCGGTCGGCGTGCTCGATGAGGCCCGCGACGACCTCGGGGAAATCGGCGGTGATCTGGGGGCCGATCTCGGGGCCGAGGGTGGCGGCGGCGGGGCCGGTGATCTCGGTGCGGTAGACGACGCGGGTGGCGCCGGAGGGCAGAGTGTCGAGGCGGTGATGGGTCAGCACCTCGAAGCCCTCGCCGAGGAAGACGTCGCTCCAGAGTTCGCCGTCGACGATCTCCACGAAGCGCAGCTCCACGGTGTCACCGTCCGGCGAGGTCATGCGGAAGGTGGTGCCGGGCGCGAAAGGCCCGTCCAGCTCGAAGGTTTCGATGCCGGGATTCCACTCGGGCCAGCGGCTCGGGTCGGACCAGCTGCGCCACAGCGCCTCCCGGGGCACGGTGGTCTCGGCGCTGTGTTCGTACTCCCACATGATCTCGTCCTCGATCGAAGTTCAGTCGGATAGACGGTTTATCACATTCGAAACCTGAAGATCCGCTGAAGGTGAACCGCGATCGCCCTTGCGCTGTGCCGGGAATGGCGTTTAATCGGCGTCGCGGTCCATGCATCGAAGGGCCGGGGGGATTGATCATGGATCGTATTGGTGCACACAACGATACGAAGAGTGATCGATATGCGCGGAAAACTCCGACCGGCACTGATAGTGGTCACCCTGCTCACGGCTCCTCTGGCGACCGGCCTGGCCACCGCTCACGCCGTGCCCGCGGCGGGCGTCACCGCGGCCCGCCACCACGATGGCGACCAGGATCAGGACGGGAACGGCGATCAGGACGGATCCGGCGGTGGCCAGGGTGGATTCGGCGGAGGTCAAGGCGGATTCGGCGATCAGAACGGATCTCGCGACCAGGGTGACTGGTGGTTCGTCCACCACTGCATCCAGCAGCACGAGTGGTGGCAGCAGCGCTGCCGGCGAGACGGCCCCGACATGTGGCACCGCGGTGACCCGCAGCCGAACGGCAGCTGGTAGGCCTCACCATTCGATGCGGCCGTACTCCTCCTGTCCCCAGATGTGACCCCAGAACGTACCCGTCGGGCCGTCGGCGGGCAGTGTCGCGAGGTGGACGCTGGGCTCGGCGCCCTGTTCGGCGGTGCGGAAACCGCTGTTGGCGTTGAGATCCGTCGCGGTGTAGCCGGGATTGGCGGCGTTCACCTTGATGGGGGTGTCCTTCAGTTCGAGCGCGTACAGGACCGTCACCATGTTCACGGCGGTCTTGGACGAGGTGTACGGGATGGCCGAAACCATTTGCGACATGGGGCTGTTCGGATCGGTGCGCCCGGCCAGCGAGCCGACCTCGCTGGACACGTTGACGATCCGGGCCGCCTCGGCGCGCCGCAGCAGCGGCAGCAGGGCATTGGTGACGGCGACCAGTCCGAAGACATTGGTCTCGTACACATGCCGCAGGGTGTCGAGGGTGCCCGACGACGGCTTGCCGTCACCGTCGAG
Organism: Nocardia sp. NPDC004711; assembly: GCF_053601595.1. Lineage (NCBI taxonomy): Bacteria > Bacillati > Actinomycetota > Actinomycetes > Mycobacteriales > Nocardiaceae > Nocardia > Nocardia sp. NPDC004711. The sequence continues at coordinate 62,803 of NZ_JBSGCB010000053.1, forward strand.
GCCGCCGCTGATGGCGGCATTGTTGACGAGGATGTCGAGCCGGCCGAAGTCCGCCTCGATCTGGGCGGCCGCCGCGGCGATGGACTGCTCGTCGGCGACGTCGATCCGGACGAAGTGGGCGTCCGCGCCCTCGGCCCGCAGCTTGGCGGCAGCGGCCTGCCCGAGTTCGGGGTCCCGCGCGCCGAGCAGGACGGTCATGCCGCGCGCGGCCAGCTGCCGTGCGGTCTCGTAGCCGATGCCCTTGTTGGCGCCGGTGATGAATGCGGTGATGGTCATGGGAGAAGCATCACGCCGCGCGGGTTGCGGCGGGAGGCCCAAGTTGTGCCACCCAAAATCGGGACGGCGGCCCACACTGGAGCCATGGCTGACAGGAGCGAACTCGCGGCTTTTCTGAAGGCTCGGCGTAATCGGCTGACACCCAGCGATGTCGGCCTGCCCAATGGGCTCAACCGCCGCGCCCCGGGATTGCGCCGGCAGGAGGTGGCGCAGCTGGCGGGCATCTCGGTGGATTACTACATCCGCATCGAGCAGGCCCGCGGCGCGAAGCCGTCGCGGCAGGTGCTGGCGGCGCTGGCCCGGGCGCTCATGCTCACCGTGGACGAGCGGGAATACCTGTTTCGGATGGCGGGGGAGTCGCCGCCGGTCACGGCCGGGCCGCACAAGACTGTGCCGCAGGCGGTGCGGTCCATCCTCGACAATCTGGCGGCGCCGGCGTATGTGGTGGACGCGACCTACGAGGTGCTCGCCTGGAACCGGGCGGCCACGCCCTTCGTCGGCGATCTCGACACCGTGCCCGGCCACGAGCGCAACATGATCCGCTGGATGTTCCGGGAGGCCGCCGACCATCCCCAGTGGGCCGACGCCGAGACCCGCGACTTCGCCCGCGCCCTGATTGCCGATCTGCGCGCGGCCTATGCCCGGTATCCGGGGCATCCGTCGCTGGCCGCGCTGGTCACCGAACTGCTGGGCACGTCGAAGCGGTTCGCCGACATGTGGGCCGCCCACGATGTGGAGGTGCGCCGGATCCACCGCAAGCGCATCCGTCATCCGGAGCTGGGTCCGCTGGACTTCCACTGCCAGGTGCTGCACATCTCCGACACCGATCAGCGGGTCATCGTCTACTGCGCGACGCCGCACACCCGGACCGCCGCCGTCTTCCAGTCGCTGGCCGCCGCCACCGACCGCTGAAGGTTTGCCAACATTCGTTGGCCAACAAGTGTTGACATGGCTTCGACCGGGCCGTACCGTCTAAATCAACAGACGTTGGCCAACAAGCGTTGGCAGAGCCTCAGGAGTCGTCATGAACACCGTCCCCGCCACCGCCTCGGTCGTCATCGTGGGTGCCGGTCCCGCCGGGCTGACCGCGGGCATCGCGCTCGCCGACGCGGGTGTGAACGTGGTGCTGCTCGACAAGCTGGCCGAGGGCGCCAACACCTCCCGGGCGGTCGTCGTGCACGCCCGCACCCTGGAGGTGCTCGAGCAGTTCGGCGTCACCGAGACCCTGCTCGAACGTGGAATCGTGGTGCCGCACTTCGTGATGCGCGACGGCGACCACGCGCTGGCCCGCATCTCGTTCGAGGGACTGCCCACCGCCTACCCCTACACCGTGATGATCGGTCAGGAATCGACCGAGGCAATCCTGCTGGCACGCCTCGAGAAGGCGGGCGGGCAGGTGCACCGGCACACCGAGGTCACCGGCGTCGTCCAGGACGCCGACGGTGTCACCGTCTCCTTCACCGACGCCGACGGCGCCGCGAATTCCGTTCGCGCGGACTGGGTCATCGGTGCGGACGGCATGCACAGCCCGGTCCGCGAGGCCGCCGGGATCGGCTTCACCGGCGCCACCTACCCCGAGTCCTTCGTTCTCGCCGATGTCCGCATGACCTGGCCGGACCCGCGCGACGAGGTCTCCCTGCACCTGTCGCCCGAGGGGGTCACGGTCGTCGCGCCGCTGCCCGACCCGCAGCCCGACCGCTTCCGCATCGTCGCCACCGTGGCCGACGCCCCCGAACACCAGGATCTGGCCTATGTACAGGCGCTGGTCGACGCCCGCCGGCCCGGCGCGCACGCGAAGATCGAGGAGATCGTCTGGAGCTCGCGCTTCCGGGTGCACCACCGGGTCGCCGACCACTACCGCGCCGGGCGCATCCTGCTCGCCGGGGACGCCGCGCACGTGCACAGCCCGGCGGGCGGCCAGGGCATGAACACCGGCATCCAGGACGCCGCCCTGCTGGGCCGCCTGCTCGCCGCGGTGGTCGCGGGCGCCCCCGCGTCCACCCTCGACGAATACGAGCAGACCCGTCGCCCGGTGGCGCTGGGCGTGGTCAGCTTCACCGATCGCATGACCCGCATGGCGACCCTGCGTCCGCTGCCCGCGCGGCTGGTCCGCAACCTCGTCATCAGCACCGCCGCCCGCATCCCGGCGTTTCGTCGCAACATGGCCTACCAGCTCTCGGAACTGGCCAATCGCTGACTGTCGCAGCATGATTCGGCGGCCCGCACCCTCGGGTGTCGCGTCCTGGTCCGGTAGCACCGCGATCAAGGACGCCGACTCCGTCATGCCGTAACCGTTCATCACGGTCGCCCGGGGGAACGCCGC
>NZ_JBSGCB010000054.1:0-65386 GCF_053601595.1 Nocardia sp. NPDC004711
GCCGTCGCGTACCTCCAGTCACAACCAACACAGAAGGAACACCAACCAGCACAGCATCATTCCCCCCACCAGCCCCATTCTGTTAGGAGTTCTTACGGCGAAGACAGTCCGTGGGAGACCACCCCGCCGGGGGAAGTGACCTCAGCGTTCGGGGAGATGATCGGCGAATCGCCGGAGGAGACATTCGGTGAGACCGCGACCGAATCGGGCGCGGCCGCCGCATTGGCCGAGGCGTTCGACGCCCACTTGGCGACGTTGCTGTTCAGCCCTGAGACCGAGGACTTCGCCCAGGAAGAGTTGGCCACCGAGAACTACCTCGGCGAGAGTTTCGCCGGAGAAGGCGAACTCGCCACGGAATTCGCTACCGAGTACGCCTCGGAGTATGTGTCCGAATCCGGCGCGCAGTCCGAGCGTGACCTGCTCGCCGAACTGGATGATGCCCGCGCCCGCTTAGCGACCGAACTCAGCCAGTACACCGGCGAGGGCGCCCCGGTGGCCGAAATCGAGCGATTCGTCCCGGCCGTGCTGGCGATCCGGCCACTGCTCAAGATCGGTCTCCAGGTGACGCGGACGCGCGGGCCGCTGATCAACCTCATTGCCGCCCCGCTGGCGAACCTCATCCGAAGTATGGTGGGGCGCAAGGCTATTCGAAATATATCTCGGATCATCGGGCAGGATCCTTCGCCATTGATCGCGCGCGCGGTCGTCAACGTCGGCTTCAGGGCGCTCGGGCTTGAGGCGGCCGAGGACAGCGGTGAGACGCTCGCGGGTGAGGCTTTGGCATCGGCGGTCGAAGCCACCGTGCACCGCGTCGCCGATGAGCTGACTGAGGCGGAGGCGAGCGATCCGCTGCAGGTCGCCGCGGCGGTGCAACGCGCCTTCGCCGAAGCCGCGGCGGCCTACCTGCCGGATCGGCTGCTGCGGCCGGAGCTGCCCGAGCGCGAGACCGCCCAGGAGGGCGGGTTCTGGGTCATGATGCCGCGAATCACCGGCCCCCGCTATCGCTTCCGCAAATACACCCGGGTCTTCCCGGTGGTGATCCCACGGCAGGTCGCCAGGGCGATCCCCTGGTCGGACGGCGGTACCCTCGAGACCTACTTGCTCGACCGCGGCGTCACCCGGTGGCCGGTGCAGACCGAGGTCGACTTGTACGAGACCATGCCCGGTACCTTCCCAGGGCATTTCACACGGGACGAGACCCTGCCTGCCGCAGAGGATGTGGTAGCCGAGGAATTCCAGCCGCTGACGCCGGAGGCGGCCGGGCTGCTGCTGCGAGAGCCCGCGCTCGCGCGTGGCCATGCGACCTTGAGGGTCGATATAGGGACGGCTGGATCGCACCGGCTGGTGCCGGGTCGCCGGTACTTCCGGATCCGGGTCGGCAAGCTGCCGGGCCGACGCCCTCGACGTCCCCGGCGGCGCACCACGATCCATTGGGACCCGCACACCAAGCGGCTGCGTGTGGCCATACGGCTCTCCGATCACCTCGCCCGTACCCTGCACACCAAATTGACCGGCACCGGGCCGGGGGCCAAGCGGGATCTACCCGCGGTCCTCTCGGCGCTGCGCGCCGTGGTCATGCCCGCGCGGCTGCGACAGCGCTTGGTGCACAGGCTGCTTCGCTCGTCGGTGGTACGCGATCAACGGTCGGCGGAGCGACTGGCCGCGGCCATCGCCGCCGCGACCACCGTCGGGCTGTCGACCTTCCTGACCCAACGCAGCAACCGGCTCGCCGGTGCGATGGCGGATTCCGCGGAGGGCGTGACCATCGCGGTGACGTTCACCGGCGTGGCCGGAAATCCAATGCAACCGCTGATGCCGGTGGTTACCGTGACCGGGGGCTGGCAGGGTGTCTGACGAATTCGCCACGGAGGCAGCCGCCCTCGGCTCCGAGATTCGGCACTGGCGGCGCGCGGCGGCGGCGCTCGGAGACCTGGACATCGCGGCCGCACCCGCCGCGTGGCGGGAACTGGAGTCCTATTTGGACCAGAGCGTGCGGTCGGTCCTCGTCCGACAGGCCCAGCACCTGGTCGCCCTGGCCGACCGGACACTGTTCGCGCTGCGCACCGGACGAACCCTTGCCGACCTGAAGGCCGTTCGAACCGAACTGCTTTCGCTGCGGTGGCGCTATACCCGCGCCGAAGCGGTGATCAGCTTCTACGGCGAGGCCGTCAACACGCGGACCAATCCGCGCATCGCCGAAGTCCTGCGCGGGCTGGACACGATCGCGGTGCACAGCATGGAACAGGTTCAGCGGCCCTTGGGAATCGAGACGCCGCCGGTCCTCACGTATCTGGACAAAGGGCTGGGCGCATCCATTCTCCGGGCCGGGGCGCGATTATGGGACGCATCGCTGTCACCGGCGGCGGCCATCAAGATCACCCGGCACAATCTCTGGCAGCCCACCTCCCTGATTCACGAGACCGGCCACCAGGTGGCGCATCTCACCGGGTGGCACCCGGAATTGGCGGTCGCCCTCTACGAGATGCTCCTCCCGCACAGCCCGCTCGCCGCGGAGACGTGGCGTGATTGGGCCAGTGAAGTCGCCGCCGACGTCTATGCCCTCAGCCTGCTGGGTTACGCGCCGTTGCCCGCTCTGGCCACCGTCGTGGACGGCCCGACGCGTGCGGTGTTCCGGATGCCGCTCGGCGACCCGCATCCCGTTGCCGCACTGCGGGTTCAGTTCAACGTCGTGCTGTGCCGATCCTGGTTCGGGGCCGGGCCCTGGGACGCGCTGGGGGCACGCTGGGCGGACCGGCATCCGATCGCCGATGCGCCGCCGGAGGTGGCGGCGGTCATCAGGGCGAGTCTCCCGCTGCTGCCCGCGATCGTCGACGTGTGCACCCGCAGGCCCATGGCCGCCTTCCACGGCGTCCCGCTCGCCACACTGGCCGATCCGCGCAGGGTCGCGCCGGTCGAGCTGGCGCGTTTGGCCAAGCGCAGCGGCACCTCGCTCTACACCTCCACCTACCTGCAACGAGTGGAGCCCATGCGGATTCTCGCGCTCACGGTGATCCGGGGACTCGAATCATCCACGGCGTCGGCGGAGATGGAGCCGTGGCTGCGCCGTATCGGTGGCAGTCGAACCGTGGCCGCATGAGTTCGTGCCAGTTCGGAAAGGAAGAAGGATGGACTTCGAGCAGCGTGCTTCCGGCGAACGCGGCGAGCACGAGTTGGAGCACACCCTCATCGCCGCGTTCCGCAAGGCGGCCGCGAGCATCAACCCGGAGGATCCGCTGTCGGAGGGGCAACAGCAGCTGATCGTGCAGTTCCGGGCCTTGCGTAACGGTCTCGGCAATTACGGACGGCACGGCGAGACACTCGATCACGTGTTGTTGCCGTCGCCCTTACTCGAGCGCAACGACCATCAACCTACCGACGAAGGCCCTTACATTCTGGAATTCATCGACCCGATTCCGCAGGGAACGGCCTGGGTGCTGCTGAACCATCCGCAAACGGCACACCACGCGCCCAGTATCTCGAAATACCCGGCCGATCGTGTACGTGAGCACAAGTACCTGTGGATCGACCGGCGCGACGTGTCGACCGTTGAGCTGGCCGACTTCCATCATGTCGTCCAATACATTTGCGTCCCCACCGATCTCACCCGGCAGCCTTCCACCCGTGCGCCGGCACGGCGTCGGTCGACAATCCCCAAGTCCACGTCCCGGCGCCTGAAAGACGGAGAGTGACGCCATGTTCCGGACCCTTGCCGAACTTGTTCCCCACACGGCGCCGTACCGGGACAGGGCGAATGCCGTGCTGGCGGTACATCCGCTGCAGTTGAGCCGCTGGCTGGAAGAGGTATGGGCGCAAGGCGGTATCGCAGCCCCCAGCTGGGCGGCGATTCTGGGCGCGTCCGGCACGCCACCGGTGCCGCTCGGCGACCCGCAGGCGGTGGCCAAAACAGCCACCCCCGCAGACCTTTTGGCGACGATGTTGTCCGGAGTGAAGCCGACCGTGCCGGCACCCGGGCAGTCCGGAACGCCGCTGCAGCCCTACACGGGCAGACCCGGGCTCGGCATCGGTGCCACGCCGCCGCCGGTGTGGGAGCACCTCATGTATGCGTATCTCGTGGAGGCGACCGGGGTTTTCGAGATTCTCGGTGAGGTCGCGCGACGCTACCTGGTCGGTGAGACACTGTCCACGCCATCGATCGACGCCATGGTGTGGGTGCGCAATACCGAGCAGCTGTTCTACAGCGATCCTCCGGTATTCAATGTGGGCGGGCTGCTCACCAGCCAGTTGCGCCCGGACGCGAGGACCAACCGGCGCAACGCCTACTGGCGGATGTTCAATATGGATCTGCCGCATCCCATCGGCCGCGGTGTTCAGGGCCAGCCGTGGAAGCGGGATGTCGGGCCGACCGGCAATGCGCGGTTCCTGGAGTTCTGGAATGAGCTCCTGCGGCAGGTTTGGATGGGAATCGAGAACGACCGCAACACCTCCGGCCCCAACCCGACCGACTCGTCCTATATCGGATATCTCTGCCAAACGCTGTCGGAAATGCTGCAACTTCGCCGGCGCGGGGGCATGCTGTCACGCGAGGAATTCGCCTACGTGACGATGCTGAGCTGGTTCCACCTCACTATCGACCAGGACACTGCTGTGGTCCGGGACCTGCACGCCGATACCGGTGCCACCGGTAACCCGGCCGACCGGCTGGCCACCATCGGTGCCCGGGTGGGCATCGCACCGTCGCGGCAGTCGCGTGAGCTTTTCGAGCTGGCCGACCTGGTGTCGACCCTGATGTGGTCGATCGAGCTCGGTCTGTTCAATGCCAATACTCAAGGCGAGCTGCTGTATCGGAGCCGGGGAGTCTCGAATCCGGTGATCGCGAAGACGATGAACCGACTCATCGACCTGTGGCAGTCCGGAACCGGAGAACGGGTCAAGGATCTTTCGGTGACTTCGCGGCGGCCAACCGACGCTCGGACCGCGCAACCCACCAGGCTTCCCGGCGGTCTGGTGCCGACGGCCAAGCCTTCCACCAACGGCCATAGGGCGCAACCGCTGCGGCGCCCGTGAGAATCCGGTTCGAGGACCGGCGCGACCCCGACAGGTGCCCTACGTTCATGAAGGTCAAACGAGCGTGTACGTGGATCCCGAGGCGGCTGCCCGTCTCAAGAAGGCTGCCGAAGCGACCGGGCGATCGGAAGCTGATGTGGCCCCCTGGAACCGGTCCACACTTGTGAGAGCTGAGGCAAGGTGATCCGTGGGAGGTCACTGTGCCGAAGTCATATTCGCCGTCCTTTCGTCGTCAGGTGTCTGCGCGGCTGCGTAGCGGGGAACCCGTCGCCGAGATCGCCTCGGAGACAGGCATTTCGCTGGCCACATTGTTTCGGTGGAAGGCCCAGGCGCTGATCGATGCGGGAGTCCGCGACGGGGTGCCCAGCACGGACGCAGACGAGCTGTCCGCCGCCCACAAGTGCATCTCCCAGCTGGAGTCCGAGCTGGCGCTGACCCGCGACGCGTGCGCGCTGTTCGACGAAGGGGTGGTGATCTCCCCAAAAGGAAGATCGCGATCGTCGAAGGATTGATCGCACTCGGGCACTCGAGTCGGTTGGCGTGCCGGATAACAGGTTTGAACCGATCGACCTTTCAATGTCATCGCAGCCGCCCGATGTCGACCCGCCAGGTGCGGCGCTTCGTCGTGGCCGATGCGATCGAGGAGATCCACCGACGCTCTCGCGGGATCTATGGGAAGCGCCGAGTCCGTTCGGCTGTGCTGGTCGAACACGACATGATCGTGAATCTGAAACTGGTGGAGGTGATCATGCGGGAACGTGGTCTGTCGGGCCTGCCGCGGAAGAGGCGCCGCAAGCCCAGCCTGCTGGGCCTCGACACGCCGTCAGACCTGGTGCAACGGCGGTTTACCGCGGATCGTCCGAACCAGTTGTGGTTCACCGGCATCACCGAACATGCGGCTCGCGACGGCAAAGTCGTACTGCTGCGCGATCCTGGACGCGTTCAGCACAATGATTGTCGCTCGGACATTTTCGACGATCGCCGATACAGCCTTGGTCAACAGCGCAGTGGACATGGCGGTGCGGGAACGCGCAGGCTATGGGGCGACCATTCTGTACGCCGATCACGGCACCCAGTTCATGTCACGTTCGGTGAGAACCTGCGTCGGTGGAATCTGCTGGAATCGTTCGGGACTGTGGGTGATTGCTTCGATATCGCAGTCATGGAGTCGTTCTGGGGGCGTATGCAGACCGAGTTGCTCGACACCCGGAAGTGGTTCACCACACTGGAGTTGACCATCGCGATGGCCGACTACATCGACAACTTCTACAACGTGCAGCGGCGTCACAGTTATCTCGGCCACGTCAGCCCCGCCGAGTAGGAGATGCTCTGGCACGACATCCAACCCAGCCCTCAATTGTCATAACGACGGTCTATCAGCAGGGGGCCACATCACCCGGACCGAAACCATGGGGTCAGGTCAGCAGGGTTTCCGCCGCGCCTACCACGACGCCCGCGGCGAAGGCTGGACGATCAACCACAAAAAGATCCAACGCCTCTGTCGCGAGGAGGGACTATGAGTCCCCGCAGCGGCGCCGTTGACGAGGTGCTCGCGCTGCTCGCCTTGCCGATGCTCGGCGGTGTCGTCGCGGTGTGCGACGGCGTCTATCGGGCCGGGACGGCGACCGAGATCGTGGACCACCCGTGTATTTACAAGCTCCCCTCCAACTCGGCACGCATTGCGGCGTAAAGCTCCAGCCGGACCGACAATGCTGCCGCTACCAACTCATCGAACGGCGCATCGTCGGGCTCCCTTGCGGCCTTCGCCAGATTCCAGATGTAAAGCGTTGTGAGGCGGGCTGCTTCACTCGTCGCGCCGCCGGCAGTGATCTGCAGGATGTGTCCAGCGCGCTTGAACTCATTCGCTTCTGTCGGGGCGAAGGTCTCCAGGAGAGGATGTCCAGGCTGACGCTGGTCCGGGTCGGTAGCCAGCCACTCTTGACGTAGCACCAGGAGGCGATCCCGCAGCGTGCCATAGGCGGAAAGGTAGTCGAGACACGCTTGACGGATCTCCTGCCCCAGAGTTGTGATGGACACCGTTCGGACTGATGTCAGCCATACGATTGCGCGATGATGACGCCGCCGCCGTACTACCCGCCGCCTTCTCAGATTCCAACGAAGAGCAAGGCACCGTCTATCGCGCTCGTTCTTGGTGTGGGAGCCTTGCTGACGTTCTGGACTGTGTTGGGCGGCATCATTTTTGGTGTCGCCGCCATCATCGTGGGTCTCAAAGGCCGTTCACTGGCAAAGGCAACGGGCGTTCCTACTGGTACAGCCACTAGCGGGGCAGTTACCGGAGCGATCGCGGCCGTGTTCGCCGTCGCGTTCGCGGTGTTCGCGGCGTCGCTTCCCGCTCCGAAGACCGAAGCGAAAACAGCTCCCGCCGCAACGGCAACGACGGCTCCGCCGACCTCGGCGGTTCCGCCCACCACTCCGGCGGTGTCATCGTTGACCCCCGCGCCTGCCCCATCGCCGGTGCCCACGGCCGGTGATGGCACACACGGCATCACGTCCATGCCGGCGTATTGGGACGACAACTTCACCAAAGCAACCAAGGTCGACTGCCTCGACCAGGGCGAAGACAATCTGGGTTCGGGTGTTGGGTGGTGGATTGCTCCCGGCGTGTTGTTCTGCGCGCAGGACCCCACCCTCTTCACCACCTGGCAGGGGCACATCATCAGCGGCCACCTCCACTTCCTGACCCCGAGTGACGCGACCACCGCAACCAAAGCGGCGCGCCAACTCCTACCCGACGACACCGACGAACTCCGCCAGGTGCAAGGGCACAACCCGGACTGGTCGAAGGTTTCGACCGGCACCTGCAAAAGCATCGAATACCACTCGGACACCCTCGCCAAGACCGTCTCCAGCATCAATCCCACCTGGAAGGACGCCGATAAAGCTGAGTTCACCCTCTACAGCGGAAAGTCGTCGAGCGACGTCGGATCGGACAGCGCCTACGACGGCTCGCATATCAAAGAGATGCTCATCGGGATCGGCAGCATGACGCCGAATCGCGACGGCAATTACCCCTGCTGAAGCACAGAGCCGACCCCGAATCCCTGGTCGGTCGGATCGTGCACGAGCTGGCGCAGACCGCCGAGGCTGTTCATCGAGTGCACGACCCGGCTGGTAGGCCCGTGGGGTCCAACTGACTGGAAAGTCACTCTAGGCGCGAAGGGCACTCCAAATGCTTTGCGCTGAAACGGATTTCGCGATGGACCTGCCCACCTTCGAGAAAAGTCACTCTAATAAGGGGCTACCGCAGATAATGAGGAACTTGTCTGCGGTAACCCGCTACCGCCGGATTTCTGGTCGATGCGCCTCTAGCCTATGGACGGTTCCGCCTGTGCATGGACACCCGGCTACGGCGCAGCTCGTGACGACGAGGCCACTGCGGGCACACAATGAGGTTATGACTAACGCTGTGTTGGAGCATCCGCAGAGCTCACCGGTCACTTGAAAGTGGCCGGCATGGCTCGTGCGGGGATCGGGTTTCGGGAGCTCAATCGTCTGTACCGATCATCGACGGTAGCGAGGTGGAACGTGTACTGGCACTGGACCAATCTCGGCAATCCGGGCGGGACAAATCTTGCAGATTACATGGGTGTGGTGGCAATGGCCCGCGGTGGGAGGCCGTCGGAACAACGGCCGATGTGCTTCATGGGGACCGATGTCGGTAATGCCGGTTTTGTCGGTGCGTTGCCTGACCCTCATCTGTGGCTGAACGAGTGGGACGGAAGGGCGTGGCGCTGGTCGGATGTGGGTTATCCGGGCAGTGGATACGGGTTTTTGGGGCTCGACGCCTGCATCGTCGGCAAGGCGCCTGACCCCCAGGAACCCCTCGTTTTTGCCGTGACGGACAGCCACGTGCAGCTGGCCCATCGAGATCGCGCGGGCTGGCACTGGATCGATCTCGGCACCCAGGGGGAGCCGAATGGCCTCACCGTGACCACCGACTTTCATCCGACCTTCGGGCAACGTGCCCTCTGCTTCGTCCAGTTCGGGGATTCACTGTGGATGCAGTATGCCGACGTCAATGGACCGCACTGGCATAACCACGGCGCGCCACCAGGAACCGTGTCCATGGGGGTTGCGAACGCGACCACCGTGCTCGATGCCGGCGGAGCAGAACGGCCCGTTTGCTTCGTGATCGCGTCGTCCGGTCCGGATTGCTGGAAGGGTGAGCTATGGGCGATTCACTGGGACGGCACCATATGGCAGTGGACCGACCTCGGCAGACCGCCCATAGCATGGTTTGTAGGTGGTTTCGGGGTCGGCGTTACGGGTTCCTCCAGCGCGCAACGGCAACGGACCCTCTTTTTCGGCGTGGCCACCAGGAACACACCGGCCCCCGATAACCCAGACCACCTATGGGTGAACGAATGGGACGGTGCCACGTCGGAATGGACCGACCTCGGCAGACCGGTGGGAAGTGGCCTCCATCCACTTGGGGCGGAGGTGGTCACACCGCGCGACATGACCGGTACCCCCTACTACTTCATCGCGGGCGACGACGGTCATGTCTGGATGATTCACCGCGATGGTGCCACCTGGCAATGGGCGGACCACGGTAATCCAGGGGTAGAGGCAACATTCGCCAGAGTATCGGGCTCCTTCAGGAACGCCGATCCGGTCGAATGCTTCTCCGTCGGCGGCAACAACCTGTGGGTGAACTGGCCCAGTCGGCTCCCAATCTGGTGGAGACGCTGATCTCGACGCCGCTGGAGCGGCCGTGACGTTTCAGACCGTTGCCGCCGCGGCCGAGGTGTCACGGTCCTGGTGACTACTCCCAACTCGAACGCAACCCCGCCCGCCCGACAGCCCGGGCCCCGGGCGGAAGGTGTGAAGATTGACGACATGTCGACTGTGTGGCCTCTTGTTGTCGCCGTCGCCGGCGCGGTCATCGGAGCACTGGCGACCCTCAGTGCTGCGATCTTGAACGATTGGTTGAGACGGCGCCGTAGCTCAGACAAGGAGCAGCTTCGCAAGTGGCTGACTGTCTTCGACCGTCCGGCCTTCAGGGGACCTTACGACTGGAAGTCCAATCCTTCGAAGTTCGAGGAAGCGATAGACCTCGTTATCAAGGCCGTCAACAGCGGGCATGTCTTCACTCGCAAGGGTGTGGAGATGACCGAGTTGCGGGGCATCGGCAAAGCCCAGCTTCACGATCCCCGATTACGTGAGGAGATGGACGTTGTCGTCGACAACCTGCAACATATTCGGGCGCTGGCGCGGGCACAGCTCAAGGGAGCGAAGATGGCGCACGAGGTCGCTGCAGAGATCGACCAGCGGAGGGACAGGATCATCGAGACGCTGAACAGCCTGTGGTCGTCGAAGGGGTTGCGGGGCCTTCCCAAGCCGACTGCCCTGGCGGCCTACGAGGAGTTATACGACGAATGAGAGAGGGCTTCGGCGGTGATGCCCTGGCCCCTGCTGGGGTGTGAGCGGGAGGCTGATCAGCGGAGCCTGCCAGTCTGGCAGGCCATGAAACACGGATTGCCAGGCCGCTCGTAGTCGAACACGATCGGGTGTTGAGACGCTCTCTATATGCCGACGAATCAGGGGTATTCCGTCATCGCACGCTACTGGCCCAGATGGGGTTCCGGACCGGCGCGAAAACCAACACATTTGGGCGGGCCTCAGATAACGGGGCCACTTCGCGCATGGCTGGAGCGGCATCGCCGCAGGTCGGCAGGCACGCTGCCCCGGATCTGCGCGCCGGTCAGGTTCGCGCCGGACTGGTGGGGCGTTACGACTCCTGCGGGTCGAGGTGGTGGGTCAGTAGTCCGGTCAGGGCTTCGTCGACGGTGTTCCAGGGTCCGCCGCGCAGGACAGTGTTGTGTGGGTCGAGGGCCCTGCCAGCGTCCGCGGCGGCCGGTCGCGGTGAACTGGCGGGCGATGCGGCCGAGGTAGTCACCGCCGTCGGTGACGCGGTAGTCGCCGGAGTCCAGGTCACGGGTGAGGGTGACCAGCTCCCGCACCGGCACCTGCGGGCGGAGCCATCGTTCGCCGTGACTTCGGTTGCGCGGCACGCGAACCCGACCGCCGAGCCTGCGTCGGCGCCGGTACGGGTGTGAGATGTCGCTCGCGGTGGGTGGGACCGGTGCGGGCGCGGCGGCTGGTGCGCTGGTGGGTTGTGTGTCGCCGCTGGGCTGGTGCAACAGTTCGTCGTGGACCGCGACATCGAGCGTGGGCTGGCGGTCGGCGGGCAGTGGCGGCGCGGCGTGGAGGTAGGTGTACACGGTGTCGCGGCTGGTCCGGAACGCCTTGGCCAGTGCGGTTTTCGCCTCGCCCGCCGCGGCGCGGGCACGGAGTTCGCGGGCCTGTTCGGTGGTGAGGGCGGGCTTGCGGCCGGTGTAGACGCCTCGGGCCTTGGCCTTGGCGATGCCTTCGCGCTGACGCTCGCCGATCATGGCGCGCTCGAACTGGGCGACCGCGCCCATGATCTGCAGCATCAGATGCGCGATCGGTGAGTCCTCCCCGGTGAAGGTGAGGTTCTCGGTCACGAACTGCACCCGCACCCCACGGCCGGTGAGATCTCGCACCAGCGTCAGAAGATCGGCCAGATTGCGGGCGAACCGGTCCATCGAGTGCACGACGACCGTGTCGCCCTCGCGAACGAAGTTGAGCAGCGCGGTGAGCTGGCCGCGGTCGGTGTCCTTGCCCGAGGCCTTGTCGGTGAAGGTCTTGTCGATCTCGACGCCGTCGAGCTGGCGGCCGGTGTTCTGATCCACCCCGCTGACCCGGATATAGCCGACGCGCATTCCCTTGTGGGCCGCCATGAACCCTCCCTCATCCCAGAGTGTCGCCCGCCGCCACCACACCCACGCCTCCTCGACATCACCGCCACCGTGCAGAAGATTCGCCAATGGGAACATCGCTGGCGGAAAGTTAGCGTCGGCGGCTTTGCGCCACCAGGTTTCGGCGTCGGTGAGGTCGCCACGCTGCTTGAGCAGGATCCCGAGATTGAACATTGCGCGGGTGTGGCCGTTGTCGGCGGCGCGGCGGGTGAGATCGAAGGCGATGTCGGAGTGTCCGCGCTGGCCAGCGCTGACACCGACTGCGGTGAGGGTGTCTTTGTCGGCGTGGAGTGTGGTGGTGTGCCAGAACGGTTCGGGGATGGAGCGTGGGGTGCGGTTGTGCTGGCCGTCGTCGGCGGCGATGAGGTAGTCAAAGGCGCGATAGCCGCGGACGCTGTTGTCGTCGAGCCATCGGGTGGTCAGGGCCGCAATGTGGGCGTGGGCTTCGACCCGGGTCCGGGCGTCGCGGATCGCGGCGATTATCGTGGCGGGGTCGGGGTCGTACTCGGGCCGGTTGCGGCGCAGGGCAGTGGTGGCCAGGTCGGTCAGGGTCGGTTCGGGGATCGGGTCGAACCGGCCGATCCGGGCCCAGTCGATCGCGGTTTCGAGCACCGCCCGCAGCGGCGGATCATTGCGTGCGGCCCGGTCGTAGCGGTCGAGCACGGCGGGCGCACCGGCGAGGACTTCCCCCAGCCCGTATCCAAGCTTCCGGTAGTGGTCGAGGTCGGCGTCGGGGTAGACGGCTTCGGCGGCGGCCCGTTCGGCCGGGTCGGCGATGGTGGATTCCAGCTCGATGATGGTGGCCTGGCGCAGCAGTTCACCGACGTCACCGGTGAGCTCGCCCATTTTCGCGTCGTGGAATCTGTCGTGTTCTTCGCGGCGCAGCGTCGCCACCACGATGGTGGGCGCCGGGCGGGCCAGCAGATGCGCCAGCCGACCAAGGGGTCAAGGCCGTGGGCCGGTGAGAAACCGGCCCAGGTCGTCGAACCACACCACGATCGGGTCCGGGCCAGCGGTGTAGGCCGGATGCTCAGGTAATGCGTCGAGTTTCTCCCGCGCCGGCACCAGCACCCGCGCGCCGGGGCAGGTGCGCGTGAGGGCTTCGAACAGGGTGCGGGTCTTGCCCGCCTCCGACGGCCCGATCAGCACCGTCAACCGCCGCCCGCTGACCGCCGCCGCCACGTCGGCATCGACCCCCCGCGGCACATACCGGTCCGCGGCGGTGCCCCGGTCTGTGGGGTCGTACCGGTCACGGTCACCGTAGCGGGATTCGGTGGCCCCCAACCGATACGGATCCACCTCGGCCACCCGCGGCAGCTCTCCCGCATCGCCGAGCACCACAATCAGCCCCGCCCAGCCCGCATCGACCGCGCCCGGCCCGGCACCCGAGCCGGTTTTCCATGCCGCGAGCAGGCCCTGTTCGTCGGGGGGTGTCCCTGTGTCTTTTGTCAAGTGGCAGCCCGGTAGGGCTGCTTGCTGTGGAGCATGGCGTAGAGGACGTCGCAGCGGTGTCGGGCCAGGCAGATGAGGGCCGCGTTGTGTTTCTTGCCCTCGGCTCTTTTCCTGTCGTAGTAGCGGCGGCTGGCCGGGTCGTGTAGGGCTGCGAAGGCCGAGGGGAACAGGGCGCGTTTGAGTTTGTGGTTGCCTGAGCGGGCGGGGTGTTCGCCGCGGATCGAGCTGCCGGAGCGGTGGGTGATCGGGGCGATACCCGCGTAGGAGGCCAGGTGGCCGGCGGTGGCGAAGGCGGTGCCGTCGCCGACTTCGAGCAGGATGCGGGCTCCGGTCCTGACTCCGATGCCGGGCATCGAGGTCAGGACCTTGGCAAGAGGGTGATCATCGAACATCCTCTCGATGTCCTCGGCGATCTGTTTGCGTTGCAGCAGAACCGCTTTCAGCGAGTCGGCGAGTCTCGGCAGCACGGTTTCAGCGGCTTTGGTCCCGGGAACGGTCACGGTTTGCGCAGGCAGCGCAGCCAGGATCTCCTCGACCAGACGGGCGCCCATGCGGGGCGCGTGCTTGGTGGCGATCGAGGTGAGCTTGCGTCTGCCCGCCGCGCGGATTGCTTCGGGTCCGCCGCAGCGCGAGAGGATTTCCAGCACCGCCGGGTGCGCGACGCGAGGACCCAGGACCCGCTCGAGAGCGGGATGGACACTGGTCAGCAGGCCGCGGATGCGGTTGCTGGTGCGCGTCGCCTCTTCGGCGAGATTGTCATCGAAACCGACGAGAACGCCGAGCTCGGTGAGGGTTTCGTCGCCGATATCGACCCGGCGCAGGGTGTGTGGCATGGTGCGGGCCGCGTCGGCGATGATGTGCGCATCGCGGGCATCGGTCTTGGCCTGGCCCGGATAAAGGCCTGTCGATGCGGCGCATCGACAGGCCGGGCAGGTAGGCCACGTTGTGGCCGCAGGCGCGAGCGACGGTGACCGGTAGCGCACCGATGGTGTCGGGCTGATCGACCACGATCAACAGCGGTCCGCGCCCGGCGAGCTGGTCGAACACCGCCCGCAGGCGGGACTCGTCGTTGGTTAGCGCCTTGTCGAACAACCGTGTGCCGCTCAGGTCGAGACCGACCGCGTGGTGCTCGCCTTTTCCCACATCAATGCCGCAGAACACGGCGTACGCCTGTGTCACTTGCCATTTCCTCGTCACGTCGGCACACTCCGGACGGCCGCCGATCAAGCGTCGACGCCCGGCACCCACGTTACGAACAGACCTACCAGCGGCCCTGTCCCCATCAGCGGTCCGTCGACGCCACCAGACCCGGCGACACCCCCCGGATCATGCGTGAGACAGGGGCCAGAAGTCATACCGGGCCTGGCGACCGTAGCCCCGTTCAGGAGCCACGAAGAAGGTAACGGGTTGGGTTCTCCCAGTGCTTTCCACCGCGTGTACCACAGTTCGGGATCGAAGAATCGATCATCGATCCCGGGCCGATCCTGCTCAGCGATCAGTCGGCACGCCGTCACGAACTGAACCACCGTCGTCCACTTCGGTGTCGGCTCCTCGGCGGTCGCGGCGTTGCGCAGCGTGGTCTCACCGACCGCGTCCGTCTTCCGTTGCCCGGTCAGGACCTTCGCCATCCTCCGGTAGCTCGGAGCCCCCACCCGGGCACGCACCTGCGACAGCTCGGTCGCCAGGCGGGCGCGGGAGTCGGGATCACGGAAAGTCATCACCGTCATCCTGCGTCACCGACCGACCACTACGGGGAAGTTCACCACGCCCCCATCCACAACAACAGCGCCGCGGTGAGCACCACCACGCACACCACGAACCGCCACAACGCCGGCCACCCCTCCATGGCCTTGCGCACCGTCTTACCGAGTTCGCTCCACATCACCGGTCTCCGTCCCGTACTCGCTCCAAGTGGATCGAAATCCACTCCAGCACAGTAGAATCCGCAGTTCAGCGGCCTGATCGGCTCTGATGAAGAACGCGCGGAATCGATCGGAAACGATGCGAGACCATCATGATTCGTGGAGTTGGGGTGTGCCCCAAACCGACACCATCGTGAGGTCCACGAACTCGCTGTAGCGCTTTCGTGCGCCCCACGACAGCGATCCAAGGGGGTGAGTGGGGCACTACCGGCGCCGCAGCCACAACCTCAACGTCACCCCGACGAATCCGCCGGCGGCGGCCAATACCGTGCCAGCGGCCGGACCGAGAAGGGCCACCAGGGTGATGACGGTGCCGAGGATTGCGAGCAGTCCCACGAGATCTGCACGAACTCCCCGCAGAGGCTTGCGAGTGGACGGCTGCTTGCGGCCTTGCGATTTGGCTATGCTCATGTGGCCTCGATGTTCTTCTTAGTGGCTGGACAGTCGGGCTGAACGCTGCCCTCGCCTGCTGGAACAGGCGGGGGCAGTACTCGTTCGCTCGCAATTGCACCACGGGCATTAGTCGCTCGGCCCTGCACTGGACGGCGCTATCGGCGTGCCCCCGGCGATTCGGCACTGGCCAAGGCACCCAACGGCCCACCCGCCGTCGAATTACTTCTGCGAATCCAGGCTCCGACCAACGACACGGGGTGGATCCCCAGCCAAGGTCTGACATGCCCAGTACTGCCTGGTCAGTGGCCGAATTCCCGGCTCGGTCCCGACCACCTGATCCTGCGTTTCGACTTATTCCGGTCGTGTCTGCCATCTCCTGCAGAGCGCCCCTTAGCCGAGGAAGAACTGGCTGCCGTTGGTGCCGGGCTGCGTGCTCAATAACCCGGACATTTGTGTAGTCGAATTCGAGCATCGGCACCCGGAACCCGCCCACCGGTGTGCACGCGACTTCGAACATCTGTGCAACGCACTTCGAACATCGACATCAGCACTGAACATGATTCCGAACATCGACAACTCCGAACCGAGGTGTCGAGGGTGTTGTAAATCGACGGTTTACAACACCTGGCAAGACTGCTTCCAAGCCCAAAGCCCGGTTTCACCGACACGGCTGAAGGGGGAAACATGACAGGGACACAGTTACAGAAGGTTCAAGTTCGGTCGTTGTTGTCGTGGTGGCGGGTTTGGCGGGTGGTGACTTCGAGGCGTCGGTCTGGAGCGAGAAGTACAGGACCACCGCGCCTCCCAGAAGGACGATGACGCTGGCGATCAGCGCCACTATCCGCGGCACTCGTGCTTGCTTTGGTGGCAGCGACTGCGTTGTTCGGGGTGCTGCGGTTTGCGTCGTGGTTGTGGAAGTGGTTCTTCCGGTGGATGTTTCGGTTCTCCGGGCTCGGTGATTGCGGGCCAGGATGATGGGATCTTCACCGCCGTAGGTCCACTTCTGGGGGTTCTGGGTGGCGCCGTGGGTGAGTACGTGGGTGGCGGCGTAGGCGTAGGCGTCCTCGACAGTGATCAGCCCGTCATGGTCATGGTCGGCGCCGCCGGTACGTAGGCCCTCCACCAGGCCAGTGGTGAACACCGATCCCACTGCGGCCCTGCGATTCAGCGCACGCCCTTCGAACGAGTACTCCCCGTCACGAGAGGCGGTCAGCACGATCCGACCCCGGCCCGAGGTCGCGAAACGGTGCCCGAGATCAACCTGCGTGCCGCCCTTGGTGTTGGCGAAGGCGCCGCTGTGGCAGCAATCCAGGATCAGGATTTGGCGTCGGGCGCGACATTCCTCCATACGTTCACGCAACCACCGGGCCTCGACAGCAGTCGAGGAAAGCTCGTCTTTGACCGTGTCGATGGTGGCGAAGTGCAGTCGACCCCACTGATCGAGAACTCCGTGACACGACAGGTACACCAAAACGACTTCCTGCACCCCGCGGTTAGCAAGAAAGGTGGCTATGGCCCGCTGGATCTCACGCTGGGGCTTGTCCACCACCCGAGTGACAGCGAACGCCCCGATCTGCGGATCAGCCAGCACATCGGCCATCGCGTCGGCGTCGCGGACTGGCGCACGAAGCTTGATCAGATCCTGATCGGTATAGGTGGCGTTGGCGATGATCAGTGCCGAACGTGGTTGAGACATGGCCGGTTTCGAGGACGCAGTGCTCAGGCAGTGGGGGCGTGGCGTGCGAGCCAGGCGTTGATCACGAGGTCTTGTTGTTCGGGGAACCCGCCGGTGATCTTGATGGTTTCGCCGTCGAGCGTTACCTCGACCGTGCGCCCGCTATGAGCGACCCACTCTCGGATCTTTGCAACAACTTTGCCCAACGCCGCGACACCAAGGCGCACCCCTACCGTGACTGACAGTGCGGAGAGGCTCTTCGCTCCTTCGGGCAGCTCCGAATCGGACACCGGTTCTGCGGCGTCGATATCGATGCCGAGCAACTGTGCCCGTAGAAGCCGTGCCGCTGCCGCTGTGTCCCCGACCTCGTCGCCCTCGATCGGGTCGACTTGTACCAGCAGGTCCCAACTCTCGGCCACGTCATACCCCCGGTCCAGAAACCCGGCCCGTCCCGGCCAGCAGTCCAAATACTAACCGGCACAGTCGTCGCGCGTGCGGCAAAGCTCACGCACCACTGCCCTCACGTCTATCACCTGATCGGCCATCCACGGGAAGACTCCGAGAACGGGACACCCGCACATGCCCAGTCCGGCCACAGATGCCGGTTCGGACTCCTCGCCACTCGAGACACGGGTCCTTGCCGGGCCCGTTGAGGAACGGGATTCCGAACATCGGCCTCCACGCAGACATGATCATCCACGCGGTGATGCAGCGATCCCTTGAACCCACCATCGTTTTCCGAACACTGCCCGACGTAGGAGTTGGCACGTCTGCGGGAGTTCCTGGAGATCAGCCGCGAGGAGCTGTCCCGGTTCTTCACGCTCACCCCCGGCGGGTATCGCGTTCGTGGCACCGTCACCAGCGATGTCGAGAGCTATTTGCGCAGCTTCTCAGCGAGCTCGACAGTTCGTAGAGCCTCGGCATTGAGCGCTGTGTTCGAGAGCCCGGGCAGGTAGTACTTGAGACCTTCGATGCTTGTGGCCGTCTCCCAACCACTCACCCCCCGATCACCGAAGATGCTCCAGCCATCCCCGTGGTCGAGCCCTCTGCGTGATTCGCGGGAGGGACCATTGACGCGAATCAGTGATCGGCTGGAGAACCTCTCCGCGGAGGTGGACAGCAGCGTGAAGTACGAATGCCCGTCCATTTCCTCGACGTACTCGGTCGGCCAGCCTATGGCTACACGCTCGTAGAAGACTGTGTTCCGCTGCCGGATTCGGCTCCACCGTGTGGCCTTCATCCGGTAGAACGGCCAGGACTCGACGCCTTCGGCCTCCAAGATCGCGATGAGGTCGGACCGGTACTTGGCTTCGGCCGCGCGATACTGCTCGCGCACTCGCTCCAGCTCGGATGCCGCTGCGCCGGTGGCGGCCTTCTTCTCTGCCCGGTACCGCTTGAATTCCTCATGAGGATCGCCCAATGTCGTTCCGTCCTAGGTCACGTCGCAGCTGGGTACGGCCTGATCGGCACCGTAGTCCCATGGCTGGAATGGTACGGAGCTGGCTGTGCAGCCGCAGTGGATCGTTTTCCGAACACCGCCGCGGTCACTGGGAGACATCTTCGCGGAGTGGGCTACTTCAGTCTGATCAGCTGGGTTCCGCTCGGCTTGTACATGGGGTTGGCCGGGTTGGCGGTCGCGACCTGGAAGGGTTTGCCTGCGTTGTCTACGGTCTTGTTGCCGGAGTACTGTCCGTCGGTCCAGCCGATGTGCAACCTGTAGGACACCGTGTCGTTGGAGGGCACTTCGGCGCAGATCAGCAGCAGCTCCGTGTCCGTGTCGGTGATGGTGTAGGGGAACTTCAGTGGTGTCGTCCGGATGTCCTCGCCCCAGATCTTTTTCGGATCGGCGTTGGAGCCGGTGATCTTGGGCGGATCGGCGTCCAGATCGATCTCGGCCAGCCGCCCTATGGTTTCGCCACCACATTGGCCGCTCACGGTGGTGCCGGTGCGAGGGCCCGGCCGGCGGTCGACGACCTCGGCGGTCAGGCTGGTGATGGTCACCGGTGCCGAACTCGTCCCCTTCAGATCGAGCTGGACCTGTCCGAGGCGGAAGCCGGCCCAGGGGATCGCCTCCGCGCCGTCGTGGTCGCGCACCCACGTGGCGTAGTCGTGCGGGTCCACGGGCGGAGTGCCCAGTTCAGCTGCGGATCCGGGGAACACGACGGTGGAACAGCCCCCTCTGACAATGGTTTCGGTCGAGACGGTCAGCGCTGATTGCTGCTCGCCGCTGGCAGGTGTGCCCTGCTTCGTGGCCGAGCTCGGGCCGGTGAACTCCCACAGACCGATTCCGGTGCCCACCACGAGCACGAGCCCGCCAACGATTCCGGCTGCGGCCCAGGACTTCCCGCGCTTCGAGTCAGGCTTCGGTTCTGATACTCCAGGCGAGGAACGGTCCGGGGCGAGTCCCAGGGTGTCCTGCAGGCGGCCGGAATCCTGGTCACTCTCGGCGGCGCCGGCGCTGTCGAATTGTTCGCGGGCGACGGGCTGTGGTTCGGCGTAGGCGTTCGCGCGCAACTGTTTCCAGTGGTTCTGTGCCGCCGGCGTCCAGTTTTCCGATGCTGCCCGGTACAGGCATTCCACGACCATCAGGAACTTCACGTTGTCGCGAGGGACGGTGGGCTCCGGCTTGAACCAATCGCTGATGGTCGATGTGGAGACCGAGGTGCGTTTGTTCGAACTGACCCAACGCGAGACATCCTGCGCGGATATGTTCGACCGTCTCCGCAAGGCGCTCAGCTCGGCGGCGAAGCGCGCTCGCGCCGACCCCTGCCCTGTCTCATCCTCGTGCACCGGACGCTCTCCTCCTACCCGACTCGGCACCGACTCGATCCGACTCGGATCAGTGAGAAACCGCCGCCGACATGGGTTTTCACTCACCGTAGCCAAACCGCCGCGTTGTACAGCGTCGAACCGGTAGCGCTTCCTGTGGGGGCACCAGCCCCGACCGGCGCACGAGCACATTTCCCGCCGTGCCTGGCTCCGTTCGGGGACAACCCCACTATCGAACGGACAGCTCATGACCATCTCCACCATCGTTGTGTTCCGAATCCTGGCGGCTGTGATCATCGTGCTGATCAGCTTGCTGGCCGGAGCCAGCTCCGTTGCCCTGTCACGCCACGAGGGCGACTCCTGGGCGGTAGCAATCCGTCACGGCGGCAAGGCGTTCACAACCGCGCTCACCGTCCTGGCAATCCTGTACGGGATCGTCATCGTCGTCTCATGACCCGGTCCGAGCCTGCTGCCCAGGACAGCGTTGTTCGGCTCCTCGATGTTCACCGAGGAGCCGAACAACGGGTTCCGGAGGTCAAGAATGCGATGGGCTCCCGGAACAGAGAAGACGTTGATTCGGAGACGGGGTTCCAAGACCAACCCATCCAGCGAAGTCGGGCTGCCGCACAACGGATCTTGAAAGCGATCGTACGGATGTCCGAAGTCGTCTGCCCACGCTCGGGCTGAGTAACGCTTTTTGTCACCCGACGACGCGACTGTTCTGTGAGCAGATCGATCAGCGGACGTCTGTCTGCCGGATGGGGGCCCATAGTTGGTCGGCGGCGCTTCCTCTCGGTAAACGTCGATCTTGTGACTGGTCGACTACCCTGGATGAGATCCGCGCCCTGCGCGCTTCCGGTGCTCTGCCGAAGCCCCTGCGCGAGGAGAGCCGCCTGCGGTGGTGGATGCTGCCACTCGGGTTCGCCGGGCTGTTCTTCTCCGCGATCCTGATCTCGCACCTGGCGTCCTGGCTGCTCTGACGGACAGCCCCGGGAGACAAAGACTCCCGAGGCCGTCACGACTCCTACTGCTGGAGGTGGTGGGCCAGGAGCGCGGTCAGGGCTTCGTCGATGGTGTCCCACGGCCCGCCGCGCAGGACCGTGTTGTGCGGGTCAAGGGCTCGCCATCGCCCGCGGCGCCCGGTCGCGGTGACCTCGCGGGCGATCTGGCCGAGGTACTCCTCGCCGTCGGTGACGCGGTGGTCGCCGGTGTCCGGGTCGCGGGTGAGGGTGACCAGCTCCCGCACCGGCACTTCCGGGCGCAGCCACCGCTTCCGCCGCGACTCCGCCTGCGCGGCACGCGAACCCGACCGCCGCCTGTGCGGCGGCGCGGGTTCTGGTGCGGGCGTGGAGATCTCGCTCGCAGCGGACGGAGCGGTGTCGCGCTGCTGATGCAGAAGTTCGTCGTAGACCGCGATATCGGGCATGGGCCGCTGGTCGTCGGGTAGCGCCGGTGCGGTGTGGAGGTAGGTGTACCCCAAAACGACACAAGAACTGTGACTTGCAGCGGTAGATCGCAGTGTCCGGATCCGTGGGTACGACGAAGGGTGTCAGGGGAATGGCGGTCAATGTGTGTTGCATCGGGAGTACTCGAGATCTCCGGACGGTTCGGAAGCCGTGGGCACGAGGACGGCGGTGGTAGCGAAGGAGGTGTCGATCGCCTGCCGGATACCGGCGTGCACGTCGCGCAAACCGGTTCGGGCGACCGGGATTTCGAGCACCGAGCGGCGGCGCGTGAACCGGGCCTGTCGCAGCGCGACGTCGAGGTCATCGATGTCGACGTTCCGGTGCGCGACGCCGTAGCCGCGGCACAGGTGGGCGATGTCGAGATGCTGCGGTGTCCCGTAGATCCGTTCGAAGGTGTCGCCGTAGGGCTCGTCGCGGTATCGGGGGTGTCCCTGTTCGAGGAGCTCGAAGATGCCGCTGCCGGCGTCGTTGGACACCACGATGATCAGATTGTCGGGCGCCTGCTCCAGCTGCCCGGCCTGCAGCCCCGACGCGTCGTAGGCGAAGGTCAGGTCGCCGAGCAGTGCGATGACGGTGCGATCGGGTGCGGCCAGCGCGGCTCCCACTGCGGCACTGACGTTTCCGTCGATGCCCGCGACGCCGCGATTGGACAGCACCTCGACACCGGCGGGCACGACACTGGCCAGTGAGACATCGCGGATCGGGTTGGATGCCCCGAGCCACAGCAGGTCCCCGGCCCGCAGCGCACCGAGTACCGTGCATGCGACGCCGAGACCGGTACGGCGACAGGTGGATTCGTCGAGGGCGTGGGTCCATTGGCGGCGCACGGCTGCGTCGGCCAGTTCGAGTTCGGCGATCCACGCGGGTGCGGCCTCGCTGCGGAACACCGGATTCCGGGACAGGACTTCGATATCGGGCGCGGCATACACCCAGTCGCCGCCTCCGCCGACCAGCACGGTGCGGACCTCGGGACGGGCGAGTAGCTGTCCGACGTTGCGGTGCAGGGTCGGGCGGCCGTAGATCAGCACCTGCTCGGGCTGCACGTAGTCGAGTACCCAGGGGTGCAGGCGTTTCCGGTCGTCCACGGCGACGGTCGGCTCTGCCATGCAGGGCAGATGCGGTGGCAGGCAGGTCGGATCGGCGCCGTCACCGGCGATGACCACTGTCGAGCGGCTCAGCTCGACCTCGTGTGAGGGCGCGGGAACCGGGCTCGCGAGTTCGGGCATGCGAATCCATGGTGCGCCGCCGGGTCGTCCGCCGGGGCAGTCGTTTTCGGCTGTCGGCGGTTGTCCGGAGGACAATGGGACGTCGATCTGTACCGGACCGGGACGCCCGACCAGCCGCCCGGTGCCGATTCCCAGCGCGCGGCACACCTGTGAACGCAGGACGGCGTTCTGCTCGGTGTCCATCGACGCGCCGGACCAGAGCTGTTGCACGTGCCGAACCTGCGAGGCAAGCAGACCGGTCTGTTGCACCGTCTGCGACACCCCGGTGCCCAGCGCCTCCGGCGGCCGATTCGCGGTGACCAGCACCAGCGGCAGGTCCGAATAGTTCGCCTCGGTGACCGCCGGCAGCAGGTTGGACACCGCGGTGCCCGATGTCGTCACCACGACCGCTGGAATGCCGGTCGCCTTGGTGATCCCCAACGCCACGAAGGCCGCCGACCGCTCGTCCAGCCGGACCTGCAGCTCGATCTCACCGGCCCGCGCCCGCCGCGCGAGTTCGAATCCCAGCGGCCCGTTACGTGAACCGGGACAATAGACGAACCATTTCACGCCGTTGCGGACGAGTTCGTCGATGACCACCGAAGAAATGACCGATGGCATCGATCGATGAAGTGAAGAACTGCTCACAGAAGACTTACCCCGACGCTGTCACTGCTACTGGTCATCCAACCGGCGCCGGACGGCCCGTCGAGATCGGCTTGCATGGTCGGATGCTACTTCCCTCGACGTGCAAATCTTCGGTCACCCCAGTTTGGCCACTCGACTGGGCTCGGACGTCGGCTATGCAAACCAGATGCTGGCATCAGTTGACACAAGTGAGCTCTCATAGCGCATACCGCGCTGACCGAACCGGCCAGCGCGAGCGCTCTGAAGCGCAAGGGGCTGAGATCATCTCACCGGGTGGTGAGGGCCAAGTCCGCCGGATCCGGCGGTAAGCCCGCTACCGCAGATAGTTTCGCGAGTCAGCACTGTCTATGCGGTGCATCCGCCCAGGTCGGTGTCCGAGTTGTCGCACATAGTGTGCGGCTATGCGCGGTCGTAACTCGCTAGCGCCGGATTTCTCAGATTTGGGCTGGCCGCTGGAAAAGCACCTGGTCAGAGCGTTGCCTCGTTGGCTAGCGCCGGATTTCGCGCCGATGGACCTCACGGGCCGTGGTGTGCCGATCAGTGACGTGGGTGTAGGTCGACAGGCCCTGATCGGCGAAGAAATGCGGGACCGTGCGGGCAGTGGTCGAGATGCCGCGGGTCGGGAACCACTGTCCGTCGCTGGAGGACAGGGTGCCGCCGCCGAAAGTCGCGGTGAGCGGCAGCCTTTGGTGGTAGTCGATGATCGCCAGGTTGGCCGCGTGCAGCGTCTTCTTCCGCACATACCACGTCCCCGGTGCACAGCCCGTCACGCAAGTCGAGCAACACACGGCTCCCAATAGTGCCGGTAGGCGGTGGGATCGCCGGAGCCGCGGGCCTGCTTGAGGTAGCCACGCCACTTGGCCGGCACGAACCCGGTCGGAGCTTCGTCGAACACCTTGCGGTGGCCGGTGGCGTTCAGCTCCAGCATCGCCACCGCGATCAGCAGCTCGGTCGCCGCAGTACCACCGGCGAACCCGACGCTCGACAGCACAGCCGGGGTGAACTGCCGCAGATAGGAGTACGAAGTACTCAAGGCGGCCAGATGCCCGTGATCACGCGGCAGCCGGGGCTTGGCCTGTGCTATCGCCCGTAACCGTTCCCACCCGATCCGGTCGCCACGGATCAGGCCGCCGATCTGTTCATCGGCACTCTGTACGTCGGTGACTATCGCCAGCAACTCGTCCAGCAGGGCTTGCCGGTCCTCACCGGAACGGCCGCGTTCGGCCAGCTCGTCTTTCATCGGCGTTCGGCGGCGCCGAATTTCGCCGAGATCGCCTGATCGAACAACGCGACCACCTCATCGAGCACATCGGCGGCCGACTGCGCCAGCACCGTGAGCAGGATCGGATGCCGCCGCTGCGGATCCCGCCGCTCCTGCGCCTGGCTGGTCATCCGCCGGCCCATCGTGGCCAAAAACCGGCGCCGCGCTCGGCAGGCAGCACCGACATGTCCAAACGGTCCGCACCCAGGGTGCGCAGGAACCGGAGCTTGTCGGCCTCGGCCTTCACCGCCGCAGCGGACGCCTCCACCGGCCCGGCCGCAAGCCACCGCAACCGCGACATTGTCAGCGAGACATCGGTGACCAGCAACCCGTCCGGCTCCGCGCACCACTTCGGGGTGAGCTCGTGCGCCAGCCGGTCATAGGTTTCCCGCTGGGCCTGCTCACGGGCGTGAGCGTCGTGCTCAACAAGTACCACCGGGCCCGCCCGGATCACCTTCGCCGAGATCAGATACTCACACGCCAGCCGGAACAGCAGCGTCGGAGAATCGTGTTCCATCGCCCGTGCCAGCAGGAACTCGTCCAGCTCCTTCAGCTCCATCGTCCCTGGGCCCCGCCAGCCCAGATACTGGGCCACCAGACGCAGGTGATCGGTCCGTGTCTGTGCTCGATGTCCGTGGGAACCGATCACGCCCGCATCGACATTCGGCTCAGCAGCCAACCGGGCTACCGCCACCGGCGGCGCCGTCGACTCCTTGTTCGGCACGAACCCCAACCACGGAAGCGTGCACAACGCCACTGCCAAACCCAGCCGCTCCGTCGGCCCACGCCCCCCGACCTGGCGTGAGGAACGCGATATCGGCCGGGTGAGCCCGAAGAACCGGTACAGCTCTTCGCGGCTGATCTCCGGGAACTCCCGCAGCCGCGTCAACTTTCGTCCGCGAACACCCGCGTTCGCCCCGAAACCCGACCTCCACCACGCCGACCAACCCCATCAGCGCCAAGCCAAGCACTACCGGCCCAAATCCGCACCCTGAGCACGAAACCAGCTCGCTACCAGTCCAGAACCCCGTTCATTGTTCCGCGGTCGCACCGAGGACCTCGGTCGATCCGTGTCGTGGGGGGATACAGGCCGGTCAGTCGCTGCATCCGCGCCACCCGGGCTCGGGCTACCCAGGGTCGCGACCGAGATCCAGCTGCAGCGGCGGCGGGGGAGCGGTCCGCGGGTTGCGCCAGTGGCGCCGCCGGACCTGTTCTGTCGGTTCGGGTTCTGGCGGCGGAGTGGTCGGGTGCGGGCCTAGCAGGTCGGCCAGTGTGTCGGAGTCCAGCTCGGTGTCGGGTATCCGCTCGCGTGCGGTGTTTCGCAGGGTGCGGGGTGAGATGACCAGGCCTTCCTGGGCACCGATCTCTTGGACGACGAAATGCAGGCCGCGGCCGGTGAGCGCGGTGGGTTGCTCGTTGAGGTTGAGGAACAGCGCCGATACCTGTCGGCCTCCGAGCAGCGCGCGGCGGCGCTGCAGCCAGCGTCGTTGTACCGTGACCGTTCCCGGCCGCAGAGGCCGCCAAACGGGCTCGCCGTCCGAACGTCGACAGCAGAGCTGCCCGGTGTTGTGTCTCGGGTCCAAGCGCAGGTCGGCCGCAACAAGGGCAACCAGTTGATCGACAGTCGGCCCGACATCGAGAATCAGTGCCGCCAAGGCGATATCGCGTTCACTACGGCTGGCAGCGCTGCGCAGCACCGCACTGTACTGATGCCGGTCGAGGACCTCCAGTGGACGCTTGCCGGGCTTAGGCCGTGGCACGTTCAGTCGCGTGGTGAAGCCCAGCCAGTAATAGAACAGGTCCACCGCCCGGAGCATCCCGCTCACGGTCGACTCGGCGAGCCCGTGCTCGACCAGCTCCGCGTCACGGTACTGTCGAACGGCCCGACGTCGACCCTCGTCATCGGCGAATGCCTCGGGATGGGTGATGCAGCCGGTCTCTATCTCGAATGCGTTGTCGCTCAGCCAGTTCAGGAACCCCCGAACGTGGCGGTAGTAGGTGGCTCGCGTACCTTCCGACAACAAGCGGTCGCCGATGTAGCCACGTGCCAGGTCCTGTGAAAATCGCTTCAGCGCTTCATTGTTGGCCGCCGGTCCGCGCTCGCACAGCACGACTCGGGCAATGACACCACTGCTTGCCATGGTGACCGGGCCTCTCTCTTCGCTGCCAGGTGGTGACACCAGGATGGCAGGGCGTGCCGACACAAACGGCAGACAAATTTTTACAGCAGTATTGAAGCGCTGCTGTAAAAAAAGCTAGGCTGCAGTCGTCCTTTCAAACACCTGGACCGGCTGGGTTGCGATCTTGGTTCCGCCTGTGCGCCAGACCGGGTCACGCATTCCCCGGTAGATCGTCATCGGTGCGTGCTCGAGCAGGTGGCCGTCGTAGGGGTCGGGGAAGCCGGCGAGTATCCGGTCGCAGGCGTTGGTGATGCGTTCGCGCTGTTCGAGCCACAGCAGCCAGGCGCGGAGATCGGCGGGTTCGAGACCCCGCAGGAGCTTGCGGCGTGCCGCAAGCCGCGCCTCCTGCTCGGCGACGTTCATCTCTCGGAACCAGCGGCGCTGAGCCCACATCGAGCGCAGCAGCTTCGCCGGCCGCGTGTTGCTGGTGGCCAAGCGCTCTCCCGGACCGAGCTGGGCCAGCGCGTCGTTCAGCAGCGCCCACACCTTGCGTTCGTAGCCGTGCCGGCGGTCCGGTTTGGCGGCGTTGCAGCGCCCGCGGGGAGCCGTCGGGGAGGGGGTGCTATAGCTAATGGGGGAGTTTTCTGAACGGGCGCGCTGGATCTCGGTTTCGACGAGCGGGGTCACCGCGAAGGTGTCGCAGCTCTTGGCTCCGCCCCCGTACCGCCGTGCGAAGACCAGCAGGCCCGCCTCGATGGCGGCGTCGCGGGCGCGGCGCACGGTCTTGTCGTCCAGCCTGGTGGCCCGGGCCAGATCCCGGATGCTGATCGACCCGTCGCGGGTCACCAGGATCGGTGCCAGGTGGTAGAGCACGGTCTTGATGCCCTGCATACGGTCCCGGCGCATCCGCGTGCCGACGAGCAGACGGTCGGCGGCGTCCAGGCCGCGGCGCACCTGCGCGATCCGGTCCTCGATCTCCGGATCCCGCTGTACCGGCACCTCATCGATGCGCCGTCGGCGCGGGTGATCCTGCACGGCCTCCTGCAGCGCCTTGCACCACAGCGGCTTCCACCATCGAAATGTGACCCGCGCGAACCGGGCGGGGCAGGCCTCGAGTACCGCCTGCCAGGCCTCGGCCTCGGACAGGCCGTTCTCGGCGGCGGCGATGGTGACCGCGGGCAGCCAGATGTAGCGTCGCCACCATCGTTCGCTGCGTTGGGATTTCGTGCCGGGACCGCTGATCAGTTTCCACGCCTGCGCCCCGGTGTAGCCCGCGCGCGCTATCGCGCACGAGCGCCCGTACTCGGCCGCCGAGCGGCTCGAGTCCCCGCCCCGATTGCGCGTCTTCCGGACACTCGCGCGGACAACGGACTTCGCGCGAGTGCGCGGGGGCACCGCGGCCGCGACGACAGCCGGGGTCAGGGTGCAGCTGATCACCGGACTCGGCAGGCCCCGCCGATGCGGCGCGGTCAGTGTCCGGATCACCTGGCCGGTGCGGTCATCGACAGTGATGCCGAGCTTCTTGCTCAGACTCGCACACACCCGCCCCCACGCCTCAGCCTGCAGCGGTGTCCGGGTGGCCGCGTACACGTGCCATCCGCCCGGCCGCCCGGAACGCCGCGTGACGTACTGCAGCCGATGCTCCACACACCAGGCGACCAGTGCCTCGGCGCACACGTCACCCAGCACCGCCTGGTCCGGGTCGGGGTCGATGTCGGCACCCAGCATCCCCGGATTCAGGTGGCCGGCCAGCGTGCATGCCCGGCCCGCCGCGACCGCGTCGCGGGCGTCGGTCAGTGTCTTGACCCATCGGATCTTCTGGTTGTCGGCATCGATCAGCAGCCACTTGCCGGTGTACATCGCCTCGTCGAGCGAGGCCAGGAACTCCGTCGTGGCGGCGTCATAGGTACCGATGGTGTTTTGCGTGTGCTGCTCCGCGCTCTCGCGCGCACATGCGCTGAGCAGTGTCATCCCAGGCGAAATCGACACGGACGGCGTGTCGTTCGCGACAGGGGTGGAATCGATATGAGGGCGTGCGCTACCCTCGGACCTGCATCCCAATGCAGCCTCCGCGGTAGATGGTGGCAACGCGGCTGACGAGTTCCCGCTCGTCCCCGCCAAAGTTTTGGGGCCCAGAGTGTTCCCGCACTCTGGCCTTCGTCTTCTAACCGTCCAAGCCTCCCTTCCCGGGGAGGAGTCTGACGGGTTGCCGTGATGCCTCCGTTTAGTTGGCCCATGTCGTAGCGGTAGTTAGTTCTGGCGTGATCTCCTCACGTATTCGATCGGTGAGGTAGAGAGCACTCTGGTTCACGCCTCCTTGGTTAGTTGACGAACGAAGTCCGTCGCACGGGCGATGGAGGCAATGGCCAGGCAGCCGTGGGCCTTACGTAGCGCAATGGGCGGCCGAATTGGCGACGGCCGATCTGACGCACTGAAACCTGCCCATGCTCCGATGCGCAGAATTCGTGGCGGCTCGACGGTGCCATACAGAAACTGCCCTCAGCGCTGTCAACAAGCGCGATATGACTCATTGGTTACCCCGCAGGGGGAGATCGACGTGGCTCGCACTGTCGGGTCGCGCTGGTCGACAGTTTGCGACACTCGCGCGTTGCGTGGTCCTTGGGGATGAGGACATGCGATATCCTCAGAACTGTCCATGGACGGTCCTCTCGTATGGTTGTAACTTCACACCTCGTTGGTTGCGACTCCGTGAGGGTGAAGATGCGGCCGGAAGTGGACGGAGGTCGAAGCGGGCGGCATCCCGGATCTACGACCCACCCGTGAAGCTCTGGCCATCGGCCAGGGCTTCACGGTTTCTGGCGTTCTATGTAGTTGGCTTTATCAAGCTGTTATGACACGACGGCAAGGTCTCCCAGATCCAGGATCTGCTGGGATGCCTTCGGACTCGCCAGTTCTGGCCGGTTTGCCTTGAGGCAAATCCAGTCCGACAGGAACTGGTTAGCACTGGTGTAGCCGTGCTCCCTCGCGAGCTGCTGGAGGTCAATCTCCTCAGGCCAACGGAGCTTGGTCTCACTGCGATCTCCGAGCGACTTGCGACCAACTCGACCACCGGCATTTTTGCCTCGGGTTGCGCGGCCCTGAGCCTCTCTGCCTGCCATCTTGCCCCTCCTTGCCAATTCGCCCCGATGGTTCTTGGGGACAACAACTGCGATCCTGCCGGGCACCCGTCGCTTGGTCGAGCAGACACGCCGACTTACATGCAAGTTCTTGTACCCAAAAACATAGCCGCCCATCAGCTCTCGATCAAAGCGGCCAGGACTGTCGGTCGCGCTGCCGCAAGCGCATTCGACCAGGACCTCCGCGAATGCGCTCTGGTGCTGGGGTAGTGGAAGGCTGAAGTGATAGACAGAGGCTCGACTCTGGGCTGAAAGCTCTTCGTCGCATCAGACGCTAGGGCCTCGATCGCCGCTGTACCCAATGCACCTGTCGCGCAGTCGGCATCGCAACCATCGGGCAGGCCCGATGGTTGCGGATATACATGGGCAATCCTCTCAGTGCGGAGCCAACGGCGCACGGATCCGTCCGGCGCCACCGGGCGATGCCTTCTGGTGGTGTTGGACAGATCGGGTCGAGGCCGGCCGCGGGAGTCATGAAGCGAGCAGCGTCGAAGCCACCAGGCAAGGTGCCAATTCAGGAATCCTGACAGTGCTGCCGCGCAGGCAAATTGGTCGCGATGGTAGGCGGCAAGCATCAGGGCAGCACTTGCGCTCATCGAAACACCGACGACCCCGGCGGTCGTCGCGGCCGCGGTGCCCCCGCGCATGCGCTGCGTCAGGCCTGTCCGAGCTTCGCAGCGCCTCGCTTGGTGGTGAACAACTCCGGCTATTTGCCAAGCAACGTCCACCCCTGCTGCTGGTAGATGTGGCCCATCCCGCGGAGCGCGTCGACGTGCGGCCGGTGGTCAGCGGCCTGATCGGACCTGGTCGCGAGGGTGAGGCGACCGGTGATCCAAACTTACATAACTCGATTTGAAGGACTTTGTGTCACAATCTGTTTCGTGTCTACGTTGTCCTACCGCAACACTGTGGCTCCTTCGGGGTCGCAGCTTGGGGTGATGGCGCGGACGACTTTCCTCGATGGCCGGTCGACAGGCGATGCCGCCCGAAGGTGGGCGATGGGTTGAACTCTCGACAGGCCACTTCATCGGGCCGCTGACTCCCGATCAACCAACAGCTTCCGCTGGTTTCGGTCACTGGGTACCCCCGGCTACCGGGCCATGCGTAATGCCAAGTGGCGCACGATAAGTCCCTTGGAATCGGTAATGAGTGGAAGAGAAGGCAGAGTCATGGTCTCTCACAGCAATGTGGATAGTTTCGCGGACTCGTTGTTCGGCGGCCGGCGCGCCGCAGCGCAGCGGTACAACAAGCTGTTCGGCGAAGAAGGTTTCGACCAAGATTGGTGGGCTGCCACCAAGGACCCCGGTGCCCGTGCCTACGAGCGGTACCTGCGACTGCTGCCGAGCCTCTCGGCGGTGGAGACGGTGTCGGATCTGCGCGAGTGCCTGACCCTGCACGAGCAGTCCACGGTCGTCGATCCCCACCTGGGGGCCCTGCTGACCGTACAGGTAAACCTGGTGCTGGGCACACTGCTCGAACAGCATTCGCGCACCGGCGAAGTGGACACGGCACTGACGGAGCTGCTGGCGGGTCGTGCGGTCGGTGCCTATGTGCTCACCGAGGTCGGCCACGGCAGCGACCTGAACAATCTCGAGACGACCGCAGTGTACGACCCCGCCGACGGTGGTGGCTTCGTCCTGAACACCCCGACCGATGCGGCGATCAAGTTCATGCCAACGACCGCCGCGCCGCCGGTCGCGGGCGTCGCACGATTCGGAATCGTGTTCGCGCGGTTGATCATCGGCGAGACCGCGCACGGCGTGTACCCGTTCCTGGTGTGGATGTGCGATGCCAACGGACACGTGCGATCCGGTCTCACCATCCGTCGCATGCCCGACAAGCCGGGGCTGGGCATGGATAACGCCATGACCCGCTTCGACAATGTCCGGGTGTCGCGCGAATGCCTGTTGTCGCACACCGGAACCCGCATCGATGCCAACGGTGAGCTGATCTCGCCGATCCCGCGCGACAACCAGGTGTGGCGTGCCATCAGCCGGGTGCGTGTGGGTCGCCTATGCATTTCGGGCATGGCCGCGGCGGTGTCGCGGGCCGCGGTGTCGATCGCCGTACGACAATCCGCGCAGCGCGACATCGCAAGCATGGCGGGCGGGCGTGTCCCGCTGCTACAGGTGCCGGCACACTACGCCCCGCTGGTGGAGGCGGTGGTCGATACCTATCTCGCCACCTCCGCGGTGGAGATCGCCGTGGACAGCTTCACCGCCGTCATCGACGCCGAAGACGACGAGCAGGGTCCGGCGCTGACGGACCTGGTGTCACTGACCAAGTACTTCGCCACCTCCACCGCGATGCGGGTGTGTGACGAGGTCCGCGACCGGCTCGGCGCCCAGGGTGTATTCGCCCACAACAAGATCGTGGAATACCGGGCCCTGCGCGATGCCGCAGCCACCGCCGAAGGGGACAGCTACGTGATCGCCCTGCTGGCGGGTTACCGTCGGTTGCTCGGGCCCGACGAGTGGACCCAGGATGGCTGGGACGAGCTCGAGCCCTGCGATATCGACACCCCCGACAGCTGGGTGAAGTGGATGGGCGCCCGCGCGCTGTTCCTTCAGCACCGCACGCTCGAGGCCTACGCGAACACCACCGGCGACCGGCAAGCCCGCTGGGACCGGGTTTATGACCTGGCGCTGGCTGCCGCCGACGCGCACACCGCCCATCGTGCCGCGGTGCGGCTGGCCGAGCGTGCCGCCGAGCTGCCGTCCGATTCGCGGCAGGTGATGGAGAACATGCTCACCCTCTTCGCGGTGCGTCAGTGCCTGGCGCACGGCGCGGACCTGCTTCCGGACGGCCCGTTGCCCAAGACACGAGAGCCGTTGCGGGACATGCGTGTCCAGCTGCACGAGATGCTGGCTCCGCACCTAACCGAGTTGGTCGCGGCCTTCGAGCTCGAAACCGGGTCCTTGCGCACGGTGTACGACTCGGACAGCTATATCGAGCAGTGCGCCAACGCGCTGCGGCTCGGCTGAGGGCCCGGCCGCGCACGACTGAGAGACGCTCGGGATGCCGGTCAGTGCGGCATCCCGAGGTTCGGTCAGAACGGGTAGAGGACGGGCGGGAAAACCACCGGCAGGCTCGCCAGCGATCGATGGAAAGGCCCTGGCCGCCAGACGAGTTCGTCGACCGGGCTGGCCAGCCGGAGTTCGGGCAGCCGGTCGAAGAGCTGATCGATTGCGTTCTGCGCGACCGAGAACGCGACGTCCTGGGCCGGGCAGGCATGCGGCCCGGTGCCCCAGGCGAGATGCGCGTTGTTGCCGGTGTAGCGGCCCACGATGTCGGGGTCGTTGTTGCAGGCCGCCATGCTGGTGACCACCGGCTGATTGGCGGGCAGCCACGCCTTTTCGACCATCATCGGCCGCGACGGATAGGTGATCCCGAAGTTCGCGAGCGGCGGGTCGGTGAACAGCAACTCGTTCAACGCATCCCGCGTGGTCAGCGCTGCCATTCCGGAGAACCGTTCGTCGGTGAGCATCAGCAGCAGCGTGTTGGCGATCAGGTTGGTCAGCGGCTCGATGCCGGCGCCGTAGATCGTCACCAGCTGGTGCACCAGCTCCTCATCGGTCAGATCCGCTGCGTGGACCAGCAGCCGGGTGGTGACGTCGTCGCCCGGCTCCTGCCTTTTGAGGCTCACCAGGTTGCCGAGCGCGGTCACGAACAGCGCGTTACCCTCCTCGGCCGAGTTGCCTTCGAACATCATCGCCATGCCTTGCGCGACCTGCCCGCCGATATCGGCCGGGCACCCGACCATGGAATTGAGGTAGGCGAAGGTGACCGGGAAGGCGTACTGGCTGATCAGGTCGGCCTCGCCGTCGGCGCAGAACGTATTGACCTGGGGGATCACGATCTCTTCGATCACGGCGTCGACCTGGTACATGTTGATCGCGTCGATGCTGTCGACACTGGCCTTGCGATACCGCGCGTGCTCGTGGCCCGCGCTGCGCAACGCGTTCGGCCGGTACTGCAGCATGGGCAGGATCGGGCAGTCGGCGGGAATGTCTCGCTCCCAGACACGGGGATCGGCCGGGAAGCGGTCGGAATCATTGTTGATCATGACCGCGGTGCGGTAGCCGATCACCAGGGTGGCGGCGATGCCGGGCGAAAGTTCCACCGGGGCAAGGGCACCGAACTTCTCGCGCATTGCGGCGTAGAAGGTGTGCGGGTCGGCGGCGAACTCGGGTGCGTACAGCGGCACCGGGATTCGGTCGAGGATGTCGGGGCCGGACTCCCCACTAGGCTGCATGTCGCTAGATCATACTCACGACCGTGGGTGGCGGCGCTGCGAGATTCGGTGGCGCGCATGACCGTTCCCCGCAAGGCCTATTCGGTCAGAGCGAGATTCGGGGCCGCGGGACGTTTCGCGGTTGTCGCGGCATCCG
Organism: Nocardia sp. NPDC004711; assembly: GCF_053601595.1. Taxonomy (NCBI): domain Bacteria; kingdom Bacillati; phylum Actinomycetota; class Actinomycetes; order Mycobacteriales; family Nocardiaceae; genus Nocardia; species Nocardia sp. NPDC004711. Next base: position 34,268 of record NZ_JBSGCB010000054.1, read on the forward strand.
GGTGGCGGCCGCGCGTCTCGTTGGGCCAGCGAGGTACACAGGCAGTGAGGCGTGGCCAACTGAAGCCGATCATCCAGGGCCTGCCATCCCCGGGGCGCAGTACCCCACTCTGGCGACCGGAGTGATTGCAGTGCAACCCATCCGGCGACCCACTGGCTCGCCCTGCCGTTGGGAGGCCGCCTATCTTTGTGGCGCTGATCCGCTATCGCCCTCGCTTGAGCCCGCAGGCTGCTTGTCCGGCGAGGGCCAGGCGGCGGCCGCTTCCTCTGGCGTGATCGACTGGATCAACATCTCTGCCCTGTAGATGTCGTCGATGTCGTCGCTCAGGAGGAGTTCAGAAGCTTCGATGATTTTCTGTTGGGTCTCGGGATCGTCGAGAATTTCGGGGACCTGCGTGACCGTTGCGTCGTCGCTGGTTGCGCTGTTGTCGGATTCGGCGTGTTCGGTGTTCATCTCGTCGTCCTGTCGTCCCACCAGCCATCGAGGCTGTCCCAGCTGTGGCCGGTCATGTCGGCCAATTACTCGCGGGGGCCGGTACCCGCTCGCGGGCATATGCCCGCGAGCTGCGGAGTTCGGTACGCAGTCCGGTCAAAGGCTGCGGATGTCGTTCAGTGCCGCATAATCATGGCAACCCCCGTTTTCGCTCGCCCAACAGCCTACACGTGTGATGCGCCAACCGGCCGTTGGGCCAAAGAGTAAGGCCGCGTTGGGGGTTGCGTTGCGGCGGCCCGGTCCGCGCACGTCGATCCCGGACCCGAGCCGTGAGCGGCCGCCGGAGACACTGGCCACGGTGCAGCCGGGCCCGACTCGGAAGTACAGGTGCCGCCCGCTCGGCGTGCGCGCGGCGAAGGCATCGGGCCAGTCCCGGCCCAGTTCGCAGGCCAGGGCGGCGAGACTACCCGCACCGTCGCCGTCGACGTCCAGATCCAAACCGACGATTCGGGAAGCGCGGCAGGCGATTCCGATGTTGTCGCCCTCGCACCAGCGGTGCCGTACCTGGTCAAGGGTCTCCATACACAGCGGCGCAGCCAGCCAATGTGTCGCCGCGGTTGATTCGATGTCAGACTAGCGCGGTGACGGTCGACGGGGTGGATGTTGCACGGCAAGTGGTCCGACGGGTATTTCCGCAGGCGCGGGCGGCTTGGCTGGGTGGCAGTGTCGCACTCGGAATAGCAACGGCTACTTCCGATTTGGATATCACCGTGCTGGTGGCAGATCAGTCGGCCGTCTACCGTGAATCGATCTACGCGAGCCGATGGCCTGTGGAGTTTTTCGTGCAGACCGAAGCGTCTCTGGAACATTTTCGCACCCTGGAACGTGCGGCACGCCGACCGAACACCCTGCGGCTGATCGGGCACGGACAGGTTCTGCATGACGCCGACGGCAGCGGTGCACGCTTACAGCAATCCTGCGCACAACAGTTGGACTCGGGTCCGGATCCTTTGACGGACAAGGAGTTGCGATCGTGCCGGTATCGAATCACCGATTTGATCGACGATCTCAGGGGGTCGCAAGACGTTGCCGAGCAGCTGATGATCGCGGCCTGCCTGTGGCAGGCAGCGGCAGACTTGCTGCTAACTGGGAATAGACGCTGGACGGGTAGCGGCAAATGGCTGCATCGCGAACTGACTGCTTTCGATCGGGACGCGGGCACGGCCTACGCACGGACTCTGGCGGAGGCGGTGGCACCGGCTGCCTCCGGTGTGATTTGGCCGTTGGTCGATGCCGCCACCGAGGTCCTAGATCAGTTCGGCGGGCGACTGTTCCACGGGTACAGGCTCGACGGCCCCGCCGTGTAACCGGCGTTATCGTGGGTTCAGCCGGCCTCGGATCGTCTGGTCTGAATCGACCCGCAAGCGGTGCGGCGCCGCTGACGGGATATCGGACGACAGTGGGCGATCGAATTACGTTCCGGTTGACGGCTTGTCACTGTGGCTGAAGATGAGGAGGCAGGTTGGCACTCGGCGCGGTGCCTGACCTTCGGGCTCCGGTGACCGGGTGGATCCGGGCAGCAACGACGTGTGGCTTGCGCGGATCGCGGTGCTGCTGACTGATTGTCGCTCGACGACGTTTTCGCCAGCACTTTTCAGACCGGTACCGGCGTATGTCGCGGTGATCGGTATGTCGCCGGTGTTCCGCCCCGGCGCAGGCGTTTTCAGTTGTTGCCGATTCTCGCTGATCCTGACGTCTGCTCGCGTGCGCGGGCGGTGCGGTTCAGCTCGATGTTCGGCGTATGGTTCGCCGTCCGCAGTGCGTACCAGTCGAACATCGCGTCGCGGGTTTGAAGCCCCCACGCAGGCACAGCCACTGCTCTCGCGTTTCGCTGCTGACCGATAGTTCAGCACGAACCGTGATCGCTCGGCATGCGGAACGGTATCACGCGGACCGGCGTTTCGCCTCAGCTCGCGCCAGCATCAGCTCGGTCGCGGGCCGGTCCGGATCGCGGGTCAGTCCCGACCCCGGCACAGTCACGGTCGGCACACCGTCGCGAGCGCATGCGGTCGTGATCGCGGTCCGGAGCCGTCCCGGTGACGCAAGAGCGCGGCGCCGCGCGATCACCGACTCCCAGCCGGGGATGTCGGCGATCGGCGTGTCGTCGAGAACCAGCCGTCCGCACTGGCCGGCCAAGATCGCGGCGATGTTGGCCCACACGTCGTTGCGTCGGCGCAGAGCGCGTCCCCTTAGGCCCTCCTGCTCTTGCCACCTCGATCTGTCGGTGCGCTTGCGCGCGGTGAGGACGGCGACGATGTCGGCGGCCTTGTCACCGGCCGGGGGCTCGGCGGAAGCGGTACACGCGCGGGCGAGTTCGGCGAACTGGGCCCAGGACCGCCACTGCCGCACCTCGGTGGCGCTCAATTCCTGCCCGTCCTGGGTTGGATGCAGCAGCGGTCCGTGCTCGGTGAGCCAGGCTGCCAAACGTGTGCGCAGCCGGTTGAGGTCTCGGTCACGGACCGCACGCAGGAGATGGGTGCGATCGGCACGGTCCATGATGTGCTCGGGCATGATGATGGTTCCGGTCATCCGGTCGGGGGCCGCGCGCAGCACGTCGCTCCACTCGTGGGGGACCTCGAGCGGTTCGGTGGCTTGCCAGGTGGCGACCTGAGTGCCGAGATCGGTGTGCTGCCATCCCATATGCACGGCGACGGTCGGGCCATCGGTGACCGGTGTCGGGTGAGGGATGCGGGCGCTGACGGTTAGACGTGCCCGGAACTGGTCAGCGGCGCGTGTGATGGTCAGCTCGGCGCCAGTGAGATCGGCATCGGCGGGCAGCATGCGGTGTGCTTGCACCGGGAAGGTGATCCATTGCCTGTCGCCATCGAGTTGCCCGCAGCGCATTCGCACGGTGACGCGCCCCGCTTCGCGTTGCTCGGCGCGGGACATGGTCGCCCAGACCGCGGGGTCGATCCACGGGAGTTGTAACCGATTGCGGCATGTGCCCGCTGGGTCGGCCACGACAGCGGGGGTGTTCGGCGGCTGCCCCGTCACGCGGGGTAGCTGCACCGCCAGGGTGCCGGTGCCGTCGAAGTGGTGATGCCGCAGTGCGGCCGGCAGCCCCTGGCGACGTTGGCCGGCAATCCGATTCACCGCAGTCCTGTGCTGCCGGACGATCATGTTGAACGTTGCCGAGTACAGGTCTCCGTCCTGGCAATAGGGTGCGTACAACTGTCGCTGCCGGGCCTGCAACTGGGTGAACAACTCGGCGTGGCGGGGTTTGGCGTCCTTGCTGACGGCGGCGATCTGGTCGCGCCAGCTCAGGCGGAGCCGTTTGACCTCTGCCCGTTGGTGTTTCAAGCGGACGGGCTGGTCACCGGTAATGTGTTTTGTGCGCTGGCGGATGCGTTCAGCGCGGATCTGATCAAGCGTTTCGGCGACGGCGCGCTCGGCCTGGGCGAGCAGCCGTTCCACGTGAGCCACAGCAGGATACGACGACCACACCGCGTCGACGGCGCGCTGATGGTCGTGCTGGATAGTGACCAGATCCTCACGCAGATCGTGCGCGAGCCGCAGCTGTGCGCGCACCTGATCGGGCAGGGTCCACCCTGACGGGCCGGTAGGGATGCCGAACGTCCACTCGATGACCGGCAGGTCTTTGCGGCCCGTCGCCATATCAGTCCTCCATCGCTGCACCCACGCCGTCGCCGCCCGACAAACCAGGAGATTGTCCGGCCACGGCAGTGAGCAAGTATCTTGTCCGTCACCAACATTCGAGCGACTCCATGGTGCCCGCCGCTGCGGGCCGGGCTCGCATCGGTCACCTGGTCGTGCAGGGAGGACGGACTATGACGTTCGCGGCAGCGCTCGACGAGACAGCGAGGTACCTGGGACGTGAGAGCTTGTGGTGTGGCGAGCTCCCGACCGGGCATGCGCTGCATCTGGCATTTGCCGAGTACCGCCATTGCGACGACGAAACCTACTTTCCCGATACGCTGCACCGGTGTGCGGCCGGGCTTGTCGCAGCCCACAGTCGCAGCGCCGCCGTGCGCACGGACCCGGACGACGTCATTGCGGCCTGGGAGCTGGCAGCCGCGCAGATCGTCGAGCTAGAGGCGGAGATCGATCACGTTGTGGCGGTGCGGATTCCTGCTTCTCGCGACGACGCGGTCGAGTATCCCGAGGGCTTCGGTGCCGTGGTGGGCGGATTGGCATATCTGTACTGCCATTCGCCGAGATTCGGGCCTGCTCTGGGGAAGCGAAACCCTTACAGCGGAGTACAGCTGGTACTGCGTCTGGCACCTGGCGGCTCGTACTCGGCGCTGACAACCGGCTTGAACGCAGGATCGGTGCGCCTGCCACCATCGACCATCTAACGAACCTGAAATATTGTTGGCCAGGCAATGCAGCGGTGCGGGGGGCGCGCAGCTGCGTGCTACATGGAAGGCTTTGGGGGCGGGGAAAAGGAATAACCTCCGTGAATTCGGACTACGGGTGGGAAGAGGAATCGCCGGCGGATTTCGAGACTGCGGCGCAACGTAGAGAGCACTGGCACGACTACCTGCTGCGTCGGCAGGGGAGTTTCGGCTTGGCTTTCAACGCGCGAGACAATGGCAGCGACTTCAGTTGGAAGACGCTTGCCCAGGCAGCTGGCGACCTGCAAATCGTGCGGTTCTCTTCTGGCTCTGTGCATTACCGTCGAACCGCCCGGGATGCCAAGGGTGATGGCGACGATGGCTATCGCCTGATGGTGCCGTTACGCGGGGAGTTCAAGCTCGGGCAGGGTGACCAAGCCGAGATTTTCGGGCCGGGAAAAGTCGCGTTCATCCGCTGGGACTTGCCCTTGGTCATGCGGCAGGACGAACCGCTGGAATCGCTGATCATGACTGTTCCACGGCGTTTGGTCAATCGCGACCTGGCCGATTCTGCCCCGCTCGCGCTGGATGCCAGCCGCCCTTTGGTCCCGATGCTGGTGAATCAGATCAGTCAGCTCCACGCCAACCATAGGACGTGGAACGCGCACGACTTCCGTATCGCATATCGCAGCACGCTCTCCCTGCTCGATGGGCTGCTCGACCGCACCGAGGCGCTCCCGGAGGAAAGGTATGCGTTGGTGGCCGCACGAGCCCGGGAAACGATGGAAGGCCTCGCCGACGACCTCAAGTTGACGCCGGATGCAGTTGCTCACATGTGTGGCGTCTCCAGGAGGACGCTGTACACCGCTCTGACGACAACTGACGGTGTCACGCCCGCGGTACTGTTGCGAGAGATCCGCCTCAGGCGTGCGTGTGAGCGACTGTCTCACCCTGGGGCCATCGAGATGGGCCAGATTGCCGAGGCGGCGGGCTATTCGTCGGTTCGCCGGTTCAGCTCGGCCTTTCAGCGTCAGTTCGAGCTGACCCCGCAGCAGATGCGCGAGCGGCTGCTCGGATAGCCGCACCGCGCAGATGGGGGAATGCTGTTGCTGGGCAACAGCATTCCCCCATTTCGTGTCCGCGACGCAAGGTGACCGGGGACCCCGATCGGCATCATGACCGTTGGCGACTCACAACGTTCGCATGCGGCGGCGTGCGCGCCGAGGCAGCGCAGCGCGACCGGCTTTCGCTCGGGCCGCGCGGGAGCGTCGACCGCGCTGTGCGTATCAGAGGGTTCGGGGCTGGGTTCGGCTGATCGGATCAGAACAACACCGGCAGATCCGCCTTGCCAAAATGCGCCGCGAACTTGCCAGGAATGTCCTGGATTTCGCGGTTAGCGTCGTTCATGCCCCAAGGAAGCGGCATCGGCATCCGGTCGGGTTGTCCGACGAGGAGGTGCTGCAGCGGCTGGAGCAGTACGTCGACCCGGCGAGATGTGCGCACGACGAAGGGGGTTGTGCGCTCATCTCCGCGGGGACCGGTGGCGGCGGCCGATGCAGTTTGTGAGAGGCCCTCGAAGGAACCAGCATTGAGCGACAGCACAGCAGTATCGACGGCGGCGCAGGGGAGCAACGGTGCCTCCCGCGTCGCGCTCTACACGGAGGCGTTCGCGGCCGACCCGCACGGCCACTACCGGGCCATGCGCGAGCGATATGGCGTGCTGGCACCGGTGGAGCTGGCACCGGGCGTCCCGGCGACTCTGGTGCTCGGATATCGGCTGGCGGTGCGGATCCTGCACGATGAGGACCGTTTCCCGGCTGATCCGAGCATCTGGGAGCTCGGCGTGCCCGCCACGTGTCCGGTCCGGCCGATGATGGAGTCGCGGCCGAACGCGATTCGCAGCGCCGGTGCCGACCACCAGCGGTACCGGCTGCCGATCACCGCTGCTCTCAATGCCGTTGATCTGCACCGGATGCACGAGATCGTCGAGGGTCGCGCTGGGCCGCTGATCGATGCGTTCTGCATCGACGGGCACTGCGATGTGGTGAGCCAGTACGCGCTGCCGGTCACCATCGACGTGCTCAATTCGTTGCTCGGCTGTGGTCCCGAGATCAGCGAGCGCGCGGCGACCGGGGTAGCGCGGATGTTGGACAGCGGTGCCGACGCCGCAGATGGCACCGGGGATTCTGGTGGCGGCGCTGCAAGAACTGATCGGGATCAAACGCGCCTCTCCCGGCACCGACGTCACGAGTTCGCTCATCGCGCATCCGGTCGGACTGTCCGACGAGGAGGTGCTGCACCAGCTGGTGTTGCTATATGCGGCCGGGAGCAGTCCGCCGCAAAATCTGATTGCCACCGCGCTGTTGATGATGCTGACCGATCGCCGATTCGGCAGCGGGCTGGTCAGCGGTGCGCTCTCGACCCAGGACGCGCTCGATGAGGTGCTGTTCAACGATCCGCCGATGGCGAACTACTGCATCACCTATCCACGGTTGCCGGTCCTCATCGGCGATGTCTGGTTGCCAGCGCATCAGCCGGTCGTGATCAGCATGGCCGCCTGCAACCACGACCCGGATATTCGGACCGGCGACCTCACCGGCAACCGGTCGCATCTGGCGTTCAGTACCGGCCCGCACGCTTGCCCCGCACGGGCATTGGGGTATCTGGTCGCGCAGGACGCGATCGACCAGCTGCTCGACAGGATTCCGGAAATGTCTTTGGCGGCACCCGCGGCCGAGCTGGTCTGGCGGCCAGGTCCGTTCCACCGGGCGCTGGCCGCGCTGCCGGTCACCTTCCATCCCAGCGCCACGACCGGACATCGGTAGTTCATCCGAAATCCAGTGGCGCAGCTAAGTATTGGAGTTTCCATGCAGGATACCGCCCCCATCGTCCTCGATCCCGAAAGCTGGGATATTCAGGCGACGATCGCCCGCGCCCGGGCACAAGGCCCGGTCACTCGGGTCGTGCTGCCGGGAGGATTGCCGGCGTGGTACGTGACCGACGCGGCCATGCTGAAGGAAATCCTGTCCGGCTCTGAAGTTTCCAAGGACCCGCGCCAGCACTGGCCGGCGTTCCGGGACGGGGAAATCGGCAATAACTTTCCGCTTCTGCATTGGGTGGACACGCCCAGCATGTTCACCACCTACGGGCCCGACCATCATCGGCTCCGCAAGCCCATGGCGGCGGCGTTTACTGCCAAACGCACTGCGGCGCTGGAGCCTCGCATCCAGGCGATCGCCCACGAGCTGGTGACGAATCTGGACTTGATGCCAGCGGGCACTCCTGTAGACATCCGCGATCATTTCGCCTACCCGCTGCCGCTGCGTGTGATCAACGAGCTGATGGGAGTACCCGAGCGGCTGGCTACTCCGCTGCGCAGATGTGTGGACGGCATTTTCGACATCACTGCAGGCGAACAGCCAGCGAACGCCAACTATCTGCAGATGATCGGACTTCTGCAGGACCTCGTCGAGTACCGCTGGGACGATCGCAGGGACGACATGACCAGCGCCCTCATCACCAACTTTGCCGACAACCCGTCAGAGGATTTCACCAGAGAGGAACTGGTCGGGACGCTGTATCTGACGATCAATGCCGGGCACGAGACGTCGGTGAACCTGATCGACCAGGCGGCATTCCTGCTGCTCACCAATCCCGACCATCGGAACGATGTGCTCGACGGCAGTCTGAGCTGGGATGCGGTGATCGAGGAAACCCTGCGATACAAGTCCCCGGCCGTGCACGTCCCGCTGCGCTACGCGGTGCACGATTTCGTTCTCGGTGGTGTGGCGATCAAGCAGGGCGAGCTGATCCTGGTCAGCTATGCCGGTGCTGGCCGGGACCCGAAAGTCCATGGCGAGAGCGCAAATCGGTTCGACCCCACGCGCTCGTCCAGCAAGGACCATCTTGCGTTCGGATGGGGCGCCCACCGCTGTGTGGGCGCGCCCTTGGCCCGGATGGAAGCACGTGTCGCCCTTCCCGCACTCTTCGAGCGGTTTCCGAAAATGAAACTCGCTGTGTCACCCGACGAACTCGGCATCGCGAATGGCTTCATTGCCCAAGGGCACAACCGCCTGCCGGTGCTCCTGCAATGAGATCCGGTGGAGTGAGTGATGGTCGCGGCACATGGACTTACGAATCTCGTGGCGTCCCTTAACGACCTGCACACCATATCCGGCGACGATTCGCTTCTGTGGCCGGTTCTGCCGGACTGGCATGAGCTTTTCGCGGCAGTCTGCGGCCACATCGGAGATACGCCGGACGCGCACCCGGTGACGCGGTGCGCGCGGGCGCTGGCCGAACTGCAACGGGCACACCGGAACCAGCCCGCGTTGCCGGGCTTTGCAGGTACGCGCCTGGCGCTCGTCGGCTGGATCGACGTGTGGGTGTTGCGGAATGCCCCTTTCGTCGCGGACTGCGACGAGTCACTCGGTGAGGCCGTCGACCGGATGGCGCTGGCCCATATGAACGCGATTGCCGTGCTGGGATCCGAGCGCGATGAAGAAGTCGTTCATGCGGCCTGGCGAGCGCTGAGTCTGCACGCGATCGAGTGGACGAACCTGGTCGGCGAGGTGGTCTACGGACAGCCACGCGTACCCGGCGGGACTTTGAAGCGTCGCGGCGATTCTTGAATTCCGTTGCGACCAACGAATATAGGCGAACTGGAGGGTTCAGTGACCGACATCCTGGACAGAGATTCCCACGCATCGCCGGTGCGAAAGGACGACAAACGGCTGTCCACCACAGCCCACCACCGCCCCGGCCACGTCGGCCGGGGCTGCAATATTTTCGCGGCGAGGCCGCAGGGTATCGCCATGGCGAGGACTGCGGCCTCGCTGGCTCAGGGTGCGGCGCCCGCGTCGCGTTGGCGGGTGGCGGCGTGTGCGGCGACGACGACAGGTGCCGGGACGGCCAGGGCGGCGGCCAGGGCGGCGGCGTGGCGGTTGCGCAGGCGGGCAGTGCCGCGTTCGAGTTGGCCGACGGTTTCTTCTCCGAGCCCGGCGGCCGCGGCGAGCTGGCGTTGGGTGAGCCCGGCCAGCACCCGTAGGTCGGTGAGGTTCGAGCGGTCGGGGTCGATGTCGAGGACCTCGCGCATGGTGATCCCGAGCTGTGCGACCACCCGGTACAGCACATCGACGGTGGGTGAGCTGGCGGAGCTGAGCCAGTTGCGCAGTGTCTGGGGCGTGGTGTCGGCCAGGCGCGCGACCTCGTCGACGCTCATGCCCGAGGCCTCGATGGCGGCGGCCAATCGTGAGGGCGCAAAGCCGCGCAGTGGGCGGCGGGTCACGGTCGGGCTCGGGTCGTCATGGCTGGGTTCACGGTATGCGATCGATCGCTCAGATCGTCACAGGCCATCGTTTCTAGGTTAAATTTGTAGGTTAGATTCCAGTCCAGTTCGGGGTTGTAACCCCTTTCCGAAAGGAAGTGAGATGAGCACGAAACGAACGCTCACCGTGCTGGCGGCTTTGCCGACAGTGCTGGCGGTCGGTGCCGGGGCTGCTCAAGCGGCCCCGGGACAGCCGGGGTTGGCCGAGCCCAACGGCTCGAATCCCGGATTGACCGCGCCGAACACGCCTCCGGCTGCACCGCAGCAGTCGAGCCCGGCGTCGTGGGTGCCGGATGCCGAGCAGGTGATTCCGGCCCCGGCGCGCCCGAAACCGCAATATCGGCAGCCACAGCAGACCGTTGTTACGCCCGCCACCACGCCCGACTCAGGTGACGGCATCGGCGCTGACGCGCCCGCGACTCCCGCGCCGGTGGTGAAAACCCTTGCCGAGCAAGGCAAGGTCCAGGTCGGTGATCAGGTCTACGACCTGCCCGCGGGTACCGATTCCAAGCTGCTCGAGAAGGCCCAGGGCTACATCGACATGTTCGAGTGGCAGATCGCGGCCGGGTACGACCAGCTGGGTTTCTCCCGTGAGGAGTCCGACCGGCGCGCGGCGTCGACGGTGGTCGGTGCTCTGACCGGTGGCGCGATCGGCGCTGAGATCCTCTCTGTGCCTGCGGCGTTGGTGGGCGGTGGGGTCGGCGCGGCGATCGGTGGTCTGGCTGGTGGTGCCATTGCGGCGGTGCCGACGGTCGGTGTCGGCATTCCGCTGGGTGTGGCCGCCGGTGTCGCGGTGGGCTTTACGGCTGGTGTGCTGGTCGCAGCGGTGCCCGCGCTCGTCGGTGGTGCGGTCGTGGGTGGTCTGGCCGGTGGCGCGATTGCTGCCGCGGTGGGCGGTGGCACGAATCTGTCCCAGCCCGCCGCGCCGCAGCCGCTGGTGGAGATCTCCGCGCCCGGGCCGACTCCGGTAGCCGAGGTCGGCCAGCAGGGTTCACAGGTGGCCGACACGCTGACCCAGGGTATCGATGCGTTTGCCCCACAAGTGAAGTCGGTGGCCGATCAGGTCGCGCAGTCTTCTCCGGTAGCGGACGCGGCGGTGACCTCGTTGCGGCAGGCGATCACCGATATGCCGCTAGTGGATCCGGCGACCTTCGGCGAGGCCGCGGCCCCGATCAACGGACTGATCGGGGCTGTTCAGGCCGCTGCGGCGCAGTAATTCGCGGAAAGAGGGGTGTTTTCGGTGAGCGATCAGACCCATGGGCAGGGCATGCCCGACGATGACGGCGAGATGTGGAGGTGGCCGACGCTGTCGCCGGTCACGGCCGGTTCGTCGGCGTCGGCGGAGGATGACGATGCGGAATGGCTGGGCTGGGTCGATGCTGCCGAGGACACCCCCGCAACTGCGGCGCCTGTCGACGACACGGCCACTGGATTCGGTCTGGATCCGGGCGAGTTGCCCGAGGATCCGATGGCCCCAGTGGTGGCCACGATGCGCGAGCGCGCCCAATCGCAGGCGCGCCGCAAGGCGGCGCTGATCCGGCTGGGTGTCGGCGGCGGCGCGCTGGTCGCTGTCGCGGCGGTGGTCGTCGGCGCGGTAATCGCGTTGGGCGACAACGGCAAGGACGCTCCGGCGGCTGGTCCGTCGCTGGTTCCGGCGACGCCGGTCGCGGCGACCGCGTCGGCAAAGCCGGTGTGGTGCAAGGAAGTCGACACTGCGACGCGCGTGGTGTCGTCGGGTCCTGGTGACGAAACGACCCCTATCGGGGTGATCGTCGCGCAGCAATATGCCTGGTATGTGATGCGGGATGCGAACGCGGTGCGCTCGCATCTGGCTCCGGATGCGGCGGCGGCCTCGCCGGAAGCGACAGCGCAGGCTATCGCCTCCACACCCGCGGGGACCGCGCACTGTGTGACGGTGACGGCCCTGGGCGCGGACCGGTTCACGGTGAGTGTGGTCGAGCGCCATCCCGACGGCGCGGAAGTGCCGTGGGATCAGGTCGTCACCACGGCCGTGCGTGATGGGCGAGTGGTGATCACCTCCATCAAGTCGGGGAGTTGATCATGGACCTGCGCATCGATATGGAGGCGCTGGCCGGCAGCGCGACCGTTCCGGATTTCATCGCGTTGAACGATCCGGCCGCGCCGGGCTCACCAACGGAAGCCCCGCCGCTGCACGGCGGGAAGGGTCGGCTGTTGCGAGTGGCGCAGCCGCCGGTGCTGGTGTTGGGCTCGGCTGGCGGGTCGGGAGCCTCGACGACGGCGTTGGGGCTGGCTGCGGCGGTCCGCGGTGGGGACAGCGAGAAGCAGGTGTGGCCGATCGCGGTGGACGCGACCGCGTGCGGGGGAGACCTCGCGGTGCGCGGCGCAGACGCGGCGGCCCCGGCGAGTTCGCTGCAAGTCTGGCTGGAATTCCCGGCGCCGTATCGCGAGCGCGGGACCTCGGCGGCGGGCTGTGCGGGCCGATCGTCCTCGGGTGCGGCGGTGCTGCCGCGCACCGGGGATCCGCTGCCGGGTCGTCAGTCATTCGTGAGTGTGCATCGCGATCTGGTCGGCGCGGGCTGGCTGCCGGTTTACGACGGTGGCGCACCGGTGAGCAACAAGGGCCTGGCGCCGCTGCTGGCGGATCCGACGGTGGCTCTGGTGATCACGGTCGCGGCCCGCGCGGACGCGGTCAACCGGTTGCGGCCCGCGCTGAAGTGGCTCGATGACAACTATGGGCATTTTCATCTGGCGGATGCGGTGTTGGTTGTGACGCAACAGCATTCGATGCCGGTGGCCGCGGCTACCGAGCATGTGCGCGCGCACCTGGGCAAGTGGGTGCGCGCAGTAACCGAGATTCCGTTCGATCTACATCTCGCCGAAGGCGGGCCGGTGTCGTGGCATCGGCTGACCGGCGAGACCAGAGCCGCTTATGCGCGTCTGTTGGGAGAACTGCGATGAGGAAAACGACGATCGCCCGCACCGGGCGCGGAATGCTGGCCACGGCGGCGGTCGCGGTGGTCATGGTGGCCGGCGGGACATCGCCCGCGACGGCAGACCCGGCGACCACCACGACGACGGCCGCCGATCCGAGTAGCGATATCCCGTGCACCGCTTTGCATGTGGTGGGCTTTCAGGGGACCGGCGACAGCGGCGACAACGCCAACCCGACCGCGGATTCCGGGTTCTTGGGCGCGTCGGTGACGGGGCCGCTGTTGCGGCAGGTCAACGGCGACAACGGTTCGGCGGTCTCGCGGCAGCTGGTGGCCTACGCGGCGGACTTCGGCCAGAGCAAGACCTACGTTGAGAGCGTCACCGGCGGTATCGCTGCCGGTATCAAGGCGATATCGGCGTACGCCAACCGGTGTCCGAAGGCGATGATCGCGATCATCGGGTATTCGCAAGGCGCGCAGATCGCCGATGAGATCGCCCACATCATCGGCTCGAGCGAAATCAACTCACCGATTCCGGCGAACCGGGTGGCGGGGGTGAGTCTGTTCTCGTCGCCGATCCGCACCAATGAGGCGACCCCGTTCCCGGGTGCCGGGCAGCGGATGTCTCCGGCGACCGCGCCGGGGGTCTCGCAGACGGTGCTGTCGGAGTTGATGCTGTCGGCGGCGAATGCGACTGCGGGGGGCGGGATTTCCACGGCGGCGGTGGCGAAGGCGACTGGGTACGGGGCGCTGACGGGTCGGGTGGCGTCGTGGTGCGCGACCGGCGATATCGCGTGCTCGACTCCGGCGGATTCGCAGCTGGCCAAGATCGTGGCGAATATCGCTGGGCAGACGCATTTCTCGGGTCAGGATCCGCTGCGCACTGTCTCCGATATCGCGACCGCGCTGGGGAGCTCGATCCTCAAGACCGCGGTGCAGACTGTGCAGGACGATGTGTCGTTCTCCGGCGGCAAGTTCTCGGTGAATACCTCCAACACGAGCATTCTGGGCCGGTTGGCGACCAATACCAACCCGGTGACCAGCTCCGCGTCTTCTACGGCCGACATCATCCGCTCCATCATCAAAGTGGGCGTGATGGGTTTCAACGCTGCGGTCACCTTCGGTCAAAAAGTGCTGTCGAGCTCCACCATCACCAGCCTGGTCACGACAGGGTTGACGAATCCGGCTGCGGTGCTGGCGGATCTGGGTGTGTCACTGGGTAAGGCGGCCCTCGAGCTGGTTCCGCCGGCCACCGTGCTCAGCGGCGTGCAGTACATCTTCAACCAGGTCACCTCGCTGTTGTCCGACAATGTCGGCCTCGTGCAAATGGCGCTGGATCTGCGGTATTGGCAGGCCGGTGCACAGCACGCCTCCTACGACTCCTGGCAGGTCGGGGTGGATGGGCAGACCCCGCCGCAGTTCACGGTGGCGTGGTTCGCAGCGCTGGCGACCGCGCTCGACGCCAAGGCCAAGGCGTCCTCGACTACCAAGCCAAGCACCACGACCCGCACCACAACCACTACCGCCACAACGACTTCCGCCCCGGCGACGACTACGACGGTGCGGCCGTCGACGAGCACGCCGGTGCCGACCACGGCTGTGCCGGGGCAATGAACGGGGAGGTGGGAGACGGTGAGGACGGGACCCGATGAGCTCGAGTGCGGCACCGGCGGTCGCCGGTGGGGCCGTGCTGATGATGCTGCTGACCACGATCATGATCGTGGTCTGGTACGCCGAGGACGAGCAGTCGACGGCATGTCCCACCGGCGGCGGGGCTTCGCTGGCGGCCGCGGTAGCGCCGTCCTCATCGCCGAATCCCACCACGGCGGCGGCCGCGCCGTCGCGCTCCGGGGCGAGGTCGATGCCGGTGGCTGAGGGCACGTACACGATTTCGCGCGGATTCGGGATTCAGCCCGACGGCGAGGACCACAAGGGCGTGGACTTCGCCGCGAACGCGGGCACGCCGATCTACGCCGCCGCCGATGGGACGATCGTCGCGGCCGGAGCGGCGTCGGGGTTCGGTGACTGGATCGTCATCGACTCCCTCGACGAAACCGGCGCGGCGTTTTCCACGGTGTACGGGCACATGTACGACAACGGCATGGTCTACGTCGACGGCACGCCGGTGAAGGTTGGCGACCAGGTCCACGCGGGGCAGCAGATCGCCGTTGTCGGTAGCAACGGCGAATCTTCCGGCCCTCATTTGCATTTCGAGCTTGTTCCCGGCGGTCGGTTGACTGGCGGGAAGCAGGTAGACCCCATGCCGTGGCTGAACGGAGCTGCGACCACGAGCGGCGGCGGCACAGGGACGGACTCCGGGGGCGGCGGGACAACGACGTCCTGCCCCTCGGGGTTCGGCACACCGGGCGGGCAGCTGAAAACCGGCACGGTGCCCCAGGATCTCGAGCAGTGGTACCGCAGAGCGGGAAGCCTGTGCCCGGAAATCAGCGCATCACTGCTGGCGGCCCAGGGCCAAGCGGAGTCGGGATTCCGCACCGACGCGGTGTCCCCCGACGGCGCCGGAGGTGTAGCCCAGTTCATGCCGGGCACCGCGAAATCCCTTGCTCCCGACGGGCTGCCGTATGTGCGCGATGAGACCGGCAAGGGCTACGCCTCCTCGATGGACCCGGCCGACGCAATCATGGGCCAAGGCCGACTGATGTGCGCGCTGGCCAAGAAGATCGAGGGCTGGGAGTCCGAGGGCAAGGTGTCCGGCGACGTGGTGGCGCTGAGTCTGGCCGCGTACAACGCCGGTGAGGGCGCGGTGCTCGAGTCGGGCGGCATGCCCAATCAGATCCCGCGCCACTTCACCGAGACCCGTCCCTACGTGGAACGTATTCTCGCGGCCGAGCCGGTATTCCGGGAGGCGACCTCGAACGGGCGATTCGTCCCGACACCGGGAACCGCGCTGGGTTCGCAGACGGTGGCGGCGGCGCGGCAGTGGCTGGGCACGCCGTACGTGTGGGGCGGGGGCAATACCTCCGGGCCGACCGGCGGCGGTTTCGATTGCAGCGGCTTGACCACCGCCGCGATCTACGCGGCCTCCAACGGTGCGGTGACGTTGCCGCGCACGTCCGAACAGCAGTGGAGCGTGGGCGTGGAAGTGCCGATGGACCAGGTGCAGGCCGGTGATCTGGTGTTCGGTTCCTGGCACGACGGGCTGCCGGGGCATGTGGGTATCGCGATCGGCGGTGGTCGCATGATCCACGCACCCCAGAGCGGGGAGAACGTCACCGAAGCCGACATCCAGCCGGACATGAAGGCACGGCGGGTGATGTGAAATGACCACTACGACAGGGCTTTTCGCGCATCATCGACGTCGCGGCGGGCGAATCTGCCTGATACTGCTGGCGGTTGCGCTGGCGGCCGTGGGTGGCTGCGGGCATGAGAATGCCTCGCAGCCGGCGAGTTCGACGACACCGCCACCGTGGACCGCACCCACACCGATTACCGCGACCGGTCCGGCGGCGGGGGAGAGCCCCGAAGCGGTAGCCGCTGCGGCCACGCGCGAGCTGTACACGCTGCGTCCCACCAGTGAAGCGGCGGGCGATGCGCTCAACCGGATCCGCCCGTGGCTGAGTCCGGCTCTGCTGGATCGTCTGGGCCCACCGGCGGCGCCGGTGGCCTCACACGAGAGCGCGCCGCCGCAGTGGGCGGGCTGGAAGGCCGCCGGCGCGCGCGTGGACGCAAAGACGCTGGTCAGCGCCGAACGTCCGCCCGGCGAGGCACCGGGGCACGCCTCGCGCAAGGTCGGGGTGACCCAAACGGTGACCTGGCCCGACGGGCACAACGAGGCCCTGGCCCCGTTCACGTTGATCGTGGACCTGATTGACGCGCCGCCTGGCTGGCGCGTCGATGACTACCGGAGCTGGTGAGGGGGTGGCGACAATGACCGATTCGACTGGGCTGGAGCCGGTTCCGATGTGGAGCCAGCCCGTGCCCGGGCAGAGCGGCCGCCCGCCGCTGGTGTGGCTGATCGGCGCACACGGCGGCGCAGGGGTGAGCTATCTGGCCACCTCCATCTCTTACGCCGGGGACGCCGGGCAGCGCTGGCCGGGCATGACCGGCCTCGGGCGCGGTCTGGATTCCCCGCTGGTGGTGCTGGTCGCGCGCAGCCATATGCACGGGCTGGCCGCACTGCATCGCGCGCTGCTGGCACATATGCAGGGGGCGACTCCGGCGGGTGTGCATCTGATCGGGGTGGTGACGGTGGCCGATATCGACCGGCCGCTGTCGAAGACCGCGGCCACGCGCCGTGACACGGTCGAGTCGCTGGCCCGCGATCTGGGGGCGGTGCCGTGGCGGCTGGGCTGGGTGGAGCCGTGGCGCAGCCTCGAACGTCACGAGCTCCCGGCGTGGAACCCCGAACAGGCCACGGTCGGCATCGGTGAGCGCGACGCGACCCGTGTCCCGCCGCCACCGGTGCAGGGCTTGGCCGAGCAGATGTTCGCCACCGCGCGCACGGCCGCGGCGGCGCTGCGCAAGAAACCGAGACTCGGCGGCACAGGCGATGCCGCCGCCGGATGACTCGATCCCGTTGACACACAACAGATTCAACCGCCAATCACACGGAAGGCAGAGGGAAATGATCGCTCACTTGGCGCTGGAGTTCCTGGCACAGGATCAGAACGGCAACGTCATTCAGGTCACGACAACGACCCCGCCGGGTTCGGACAAGATTCAGAAGCTGTTGGGCGTGGTGTCCTGGATCGCGTTCGCGGTCCTGATCGCCCTGACTATGCAGTCGGGCGTCAAATTCGCGTCCGCATTCGCTGACGGCTCGGCGTCGCCGGGGCAGAAGATCGCGCCCCTGGCGTGCGGGGTCGGCGCGATCATCGTCGGCACCGCAGCCAGCTACGTCACTTTCTTCCAGTAGGGGATATGCCGATGCTGGCCGCGGATATTCAGATGCCGCCTGCGGAGGTGACGGGACCGATCACCTCGCTGCTCGGCATGTTCTTGTGGTTCGTGTTCGCCGCGCTGATCGCCTCGGCGATGTGGTCGGGGGTGATGTTCGCGCGCCTGTACACCTCCGGCGCGGGCCTCGACCGCGCCAGCGCCACCTTCTTGGTGGGCTGCGTGTGCAGCCTCCTGGCCGCCAGCGCCTCGGCGTGGGGCGGGTTTCTGCTCCTGTGAATTGCGGAGAAACTGATGAGCATTCGTAGACGAGTGATCGCCGCATTACTGGCCGGGCTGATGCTGAGCGCGGCCGCGGCGGGGTGCAGTCGCGGCCACGACGCGGACAGCAACAGCACGGCGCATATCGACACCAGCGCCGCGCCCGCGACGGCGAAATGGCAGTCGTACCGGGGCGTGTACGTGCCGTTCACGCAGGCCGGGCCGGCGGAGACCGGTGGGCCGGTGCCGGTGAAGTATCAGCAGAATCCGCAGGGCGCGGTGGTGGCGGCGATGCAGGCGCAGGCGCGGCTGTCACTGGCTCCCGATGATGCCTGGAACAAGGTGGCCAACACGCTGGTCGTGGCCGGGCCGGGCCGGGATGCATTCGCGACCGCGCGCGTGTTCGCGTCGATCACCACCGAGACCGATCCGGCGCAGACGGCGCAGTTCCAGGGTTTTCGGATCGACGGGTGGAGCGCGGAGGCGGTGACGGTGTGGCTGGCCACGCGGATGCCGACGGGCGAGCTGTCGGCGCAGCCGAGTCGGATGCTGTGGCGCTCCGGTGACTGGAAGCTCGAGCTTCCCGCCGGGCAGAAGGCTGACGAGCAGGGCCGGGTGCCCACCGATCCGGTCGCGCTGACCAACCTCGACGGCTACACGGCATTTCACCGCTGATCGAGACGAGAAGGGGTACAGCCGTGAAAGACACCACCACCCAAGAGGATTCGCAGTCCGAAGCCACCGGTGGCGGGTGGATGCAGAACCGCACCGCGCTGATTCTGGCGATCGGA
This sequence comes from Nocardia sp. NPDC004711, assembly GCF_053601595.1. Classification (NCBI taxonomy): domain Bacteria; kingdom Bacillati; phylum Actinomycetota; class Actinomycetes; order Mycobacteriales; family Nocardiaceae; genus Nocardia; species Nocardia sp. NPDC004711. The sequence goes on from NZ_JBSGCB010000054.1 coordinate 53,202, forward strand.
TTTGTGGTCCTGGTGCTCGTTGCCGCCGCCGGGGTTGCGGGGTCGCGGCTGCTGGGCGGCGGCGATTCGAGCGACCGGAACCGGGCTGGCGCGAATTCGTCGACCGTGCCCGTGACGAGCGCGAGCGCTGCGCCGACCGGGTTTGCTCCGCCGTCCTCCGACCAGTTGGGGCGGCCCGTGGTTCGACCGAACAACCTTGCAGGGCAGGCGCTTCCGCAGAGCCCGGTACCGCACGGTGACTACAGTTGCCCCGCGGCTCCGAACTGCCCTGTGGTCGACGCGCCGGCGGGGATGATGTGGCAGCAGGTGGGGCCGTTCACGTTGCCGTTCTCGACCTCGGACGGCCCGGGGCGCATCGACGGGCCTGTTGCCGATGGCTATACCCGTACGCCGCAGGGCGCGGCATTGGCTGCCTGGCAGATCATTTGGCGTCTGGCGATGTCGCGCACCTATTACGACGCGGTCGTACCGGCGCAGGTCACGGGGACGGCGCAGGATCTCGAATCGCTGAAGCCGACCAAGGACAACTGGGACGTGTCGAAGAAACCGGCGTACTTCCTGCGGCCCTCGGCGTTTCGGATGACGAGCTGGGACGGCTCGCACGCGATCATTCAGTACGCGGTGCCCCAGGTGGGCGGGGGCTGGTTCAGCATGCAATTCGATGCCATCTGGGCTGAGGGTGGCTGGAAGTTGCGTGCACCGGGCCCGACTGAGAACCAGGTCAAGACGCCTGTCGCCTCGTTGGTGGGGTGGACGCCGTGGTGAGACGTCTGCTGGTGGTCGCTGCGGTCGTCGTGGCGGTGATCGGCCTGGCCCCGCTCAGCGCGATGGCACAGCCGACCACCACCGCACCGGCAGGCCCGAGCGCCACGGCGCCGGCCTCGCCGACGGCGAGCCCCGTCACGACGACCAGCCCGACCGATCTGTATTCCGATTGCCGCGACCTCGGCGACAACATCCCTATTCCCGGGCTCGACAAGGCCGCGGAATGGTTGTGCGACGGCACGACGGCGGCGACGGATCCGACTGGGGCGGCGAACGAAGCGGCCAAAGGCATCCTGGGCAAAGTCGCCGGTGAGCTTGCCGACGGCTGGAAGAAGGGCATCGCCCTGATGTTCAGCTGGTGGTACCGCACGCCGATCACGTCGTCGATCGGCAGCGATGGAACGTCGAGCTTCGTCGACACGGTCCACTCGTATCTGCGGTATTTCCAGATCGCGATCTTCATCGTGAGCATGGGATTGGCGCTGGTGCGCATCGCGTGGGCGCAGGGCGGCGCTCGCAATCAGCAGGTGGTGGAGGCGGTCACCCTCGCCAAGCGATCGGTGCTGGTGTCGTCGAGCCTGGCGGGCATCGCGGTACTCGGTGACGGCGCGATGCGTTCGGCGAGTACGTGGATCCTCGAGGGCCTGGCCGGGCAGACGAGCCCCTCGGAGGCCGTCGAGCGGCTGATGAAGGTCAACAGCCTCGGCGGATTCCTCGGCACGGGACTGCTGTTCGTGTTCGCGCTGCTCGGGCTGATCGGCGTGATTTCGCAGATGATGTTCATCCTGGTGCAGATCGCGGTGAGCAAGCTCGTGTTGGGAGTGCTACCGCTGGCGGCCGCGGCCTCGGGGACTGAGGCCGGGCGGCAGGCATATCGCAAGCTGCTGGCCTGGGTCGTGGTGTTCATCCTGTTCCCGCCCGCCACGGCGATCGTGTACGGGACCGCGTTCGCGCTCGCTTTCGGATCCGACGATGCACAAGGCGCGCTGGCCGGGATGATCCTGCTGACGCTGTCGGCGTTGACCCTGCCATCTCTGGTGCGGCTGCTGGTGCCGATGGCCGGGCAGGTCGCCGGTGGCAGCGGCGCGGCCGCCCTCGGCGGCGCGGTGCTGGCTACGGGCGCAATTCCCTTGGCGCGGCAGGCAATCAGCGGATCCGGCGGCGGGGGAGATCGCCCGTCGTCGAGTGGTGGCCGCTCGGATGGAGACAAGCCCTCGGGTGCAGTGCCGACACCGTCGGGCGCGCAGCCGAGCGGCGGAGGCAGTGGAGGCGGCCGCGCGCCGTCGACGGTGGGCGCGTCCGGCGCCACGACCGGCGGCAGTACGGCCGCTGGTGCAAGCGGCGGCGCGGCTGCCGGTGCGAGCGGCGCGGCAGCGGCGGCCGGGGGCCCTGTCGGGCTCGCGGTGGCGGGGGTGGTCCAGGGAGCGCAGAAGGTCGCCGACGGTGCGCGCAACAGCGTCGGTTCGGCTGAGCCGCCGCCCGCGGGCCCGACGGGTGCGCCGTCGGGTGGCCGCTCGGATGGCAACTAGAGACAGGAGTAGCTGATGGTCGAGCAGCAGATGCGCCCGGATGCGCAGCGGACATACGGGGCCGGTCATGAGGTTCGGCGTGTCTATGCGTTCGGACTGCCGCGCAAAATCTTTGTCACGCTGGCGATTTCGGTGGTTGCCGGTCTGGTGATGACCATGCTCGGGTTCAAGGTGCTCGGGCTGGTGTGGGCGACGGTGTCGGTGCTGGCGGGCATTCCGATGAGTGTGCGGATCGCTGGCAAGACCGGCTATGAGTTGGCGTTGCTGGAATGGGCGTGGCAGCGCGAGAAGAAGTCGGGCCGCAACGTGCTGCGCGCGGGCCCGCTCTCACACGCGCCGGGCGGGCGGACCCGGCTGCCGGGCATCGCGGCCGGTACCGAAATGTGGTGGGGCACCGATAAATACGGCAGGCGTTTCGGCATGATCCGCATGCACGAAACAGGCCAGTACACCGCGGTTCTGCGGTGCTCGCCACGTGGGGTCGCGGGTATGGAGCAGGACGTGGTGAACATGATGGTCGCCCACTGGGGCAACTTCTTGAAGCGCGTCGGCGAGCCGGGCGACGTGGCCGCGGTGGTGACGGTGGTGGAGACCATTCCCGAGACCGGGGCACGGTTGCGGATGGAAATGGCCCGCATCACCCACCCCGATGCGCCGGACGCGGCCAAACAGTTCGTGTCCCAAGCGGGCGCGGGGCGTGCGGCTGATCGCAGCGGCTATCAGGTGCATGTGCGGATGGCGATGACCTGGAACGCGCGGACCGAAGCCAAACGCAAGGATCCGATGGTGATGGTGGGCGATCTGGCCAACCGGTTGCCGGAGCTGTGTGGCTTGCTGGCCGGCTGTCAGGTCGTAGCCGAGCCGATGAGCGATTACGAAATCGCCGCGACAGTGCGCCGCTGCTATGACCCTCGGGTGTCGGTAGAGACCGGGGTCGAAGAATTGATGCGCTACCGGGGCAATCCGCCGGACGGCCAGTACATCGACTGGGTCGATGCCGGGCCGCTGGATGCGGACGCGCTGCCGGACCGGCAAACCTATGTCCACGATGGCGCGTTCTCGCGGACCTGGGTGATGAGCGGCGCGCCGTCAGGGTTCTTCACCGATCGCGTCCTCGAGCCCCTGCTCGTGGGGCGCAGTGATGTGCCGCGCAAACGGATCGCGCTGATTCACCGGCCGTTGCCTCCGGCGGAGGCAGCCGAGAGCGTGCACGCCGATCTGCTGTCGGCGCGCGCGGAGGTGACAACGACGCGGGCACTGGCCAGCGCGGGCGCGGAGCTGAAAGTGGCCGCGACCAATCAGGCCCGCGGTGAGCAGGCCATGGGCGCGGGGGTGACCGACTACGGGTTGATGGTCACGGTGACGGCCGATTCGCTGCGTGAGCTCGAAGAGGCCAGCGATCTCGCCAAGGAGATGGGCACCGCGGCGCGGATCAATCTGCGCCCGGCCTGGAATCAACAGCCCGCCGCGTTCTTGGCGGCGTTGGGGGTCGGGGTGCTGCTGCCCGATCACGCCACCGTCAGCAAGACGCTGAAAGGGGAATAGGGCCATGGGCCTCACCTACAAGCCGCGTCGCTACTACGAAGACCGGGTACGCCGCTCGTGGCAGCCGCGCACCCCGAAACCGAACGCGGCCGCAGCGGATGCGCTGGCGGTGGGTCGGCGGCGACGCCGGGCCGAAGCGCGCGAGCGCGAGCAGGCCAAGCGCGCCAAGTACAAGGCGGAGTTGGCCGCACGCGACCCTTCGCGGCGAGATCCGAAGTGGCGCAAGGCATACAAGCTGTCTCATCGCGGGCTCGAAGGTGTCGGCGGCGGCGCCATGGGCGTGATCGACCCGCCGCCGCGGTTCCGGGCGACGACCGTGCAGGCGTGCGGGATGTTCCCGTTCGTCATCGGTGACACGCATCCGCTGATCGGTACGCCGTTGGGCGACAACATGATCACCGGCGGCACCATGTGCTACGACCCGACATCGGCGACCTACACCAGTCGGTTGCAGGTGACGCCGTCGCTGTTCATTCTGGGGCTACCCTCATTCGGCAAGTCGTCGCTGGCACGCAAGATCGTGCTGGGCGATATCGCGGCCGGGCGCACCCCCTACATCTTCGCCGACACCAAGGGCGAGTACACCAAGCTCGTCGAAGATCTCGGCGGCGTCGTGGTCCGCCTCGGCCATGGCCACGGCCACCTCAACCCCCTGGCGGTGGGCGCGCTCGGGTCGATCGTGCCGCGCCTGCTGGCGGCCGGGCGACCGGATCTGGCGGCGCAGGTGCGTACCGAAGTGCTGGCGCGGCGGCGACGGCTGGTACAGGGCTTGTGCGAGATCGAACGCGGCGAACCCCTGATGCAGCTCGAACGCAACATTCTGGGCCAGGCGCTGCGAATGTTGGATGCGGATCCGGCCTACGGTCCGGACAATCCGCCGCTGATCGAGGATCTGTCACGACTGATCGAGTCGGCAGACGATCAGCTCGTGCGCCGGGCACGGGCCCGCGACGCTGGCGACTACCGCGACACCGTGCGCGGGCTGCTGGCCACGCTGGATGCGCTGCTGGACGGCGACTTGGGCAGCGTGTTCGCCGGGCACACCAGCAACCCCGTGGATCTGGCGGTGGCCCCGCCAGTGGCGGTGTGCGTGGACATCTCGAGCCTGTCGGCATCGGACGACAAGCTGTTGGCCGCAGTGATGTTCGCGTGCTGGGAAGACGGCTTCGGCGCAGTGGAGGCCGCGCACACGCTCGCGGATGCCGGCCTGGCCCCGCAACGAACGTTCCTCACGGTCATTGATGAGTTGTGGCGGGTGCTCAATGCGGGGCCGGGCATGGTGGAGCGGATCAATGCGACCACCCGTTTGACCCGCACGCTGGGCACGGCGCTGATGATGATCACGCACACAGTCAAGGACTTGGAATCCCTCGACAGTGAATCGGATGTGAAGAAGGCCAAAGGCTTCATCGAACGCGCCGGTGCGGTCATCGTCGGGGCGCTGCCGCGCGATGAGATGGCCGCGCTCGATGCCATCATTCCGTTCACGGCCAACGACCGCGACATGGTGTCGTCCTGGTCGACGCCGGGGATGTACGACCCGGCGACCGGTCGACAGGCCGCGAGCCCTGGGCGCGGAAAGTTCTTGCTGCGCATCGGTACTCAGCGCGCGCCGGGTGTGCCTTTCCGCACGGAGTTCACCGAGATTGAGCAGACGCGGGGCTGGCATGACACCGATACCCGGTTTGCGGGGGTGCGAACAGCATGAGAAATCAGCGGATCCCCTCGAGCACCGATCGCCCGATCTATGTGGGCGAATCCTATGCCACGTTGTACGCGTTCGTGGGCCTGCTCGGGGCATGGGCGGATGCGACGGTGACGGTGTGGCTGTCGTTGTGGCTGGGCGGCGCGCGCACGGTCAATCCGCTGATCGTGTTGTTGGCGTGGGCCTTCGGCCGGTTGCAATGGACCACGGCGGCGAGCGCGTGGGCGTCCATGTTCGGGGCCGCGCAGCTTGCGGTGGCGGTGTGGCTGGTGCGCCGGTGGTGGCGGCGTCTGCGTGCGCGGACGGGCGGTGCGAATCGGTTCGACTTCGTGTCGCAGTGGCTGGCCCAGCCCGCGGACGTGGAGCTGTTGTCGCGGGAGGAGGGGTTGGCCACCTCGGCGCGGCTGAGCAGTGTCCGGTGGCCGGGCAACCCGCTGGGGGTGCTGGTGACTCCCCACGGCACCCCCGACTATGAGCAGGTCAAAACCGAGCTCGAGCCTGCGACCATGCTCTATAGCGGGTGCGAGGCGCTCACGGTCGATATCTGGGGCCCGCGGCGCGGCAAGACGACGTCGCGGGTGATTCCGGCGATCGTGGGGGCTCCGGGCGCGTGCGTGGTGACCTCGAACCGTCGTGACGTGGTTGACGCGACGCGCGGGGTGCGGGAGAAGCGGCGTGGCGGTGGCGTTTTCGTGTTCGATCCGCAGCGCATCACCGGTGCGGGTGAGCCGCAATTCTGGTGGGATCCGATTTCGGCGATCACGATGGACGATCGCGAGATGTGGCCGGATCGGTCGGAGAAGCTGGCCGATATCTTCTTGGCCGCGACGATGCCGCCGGGCGCGCGCCCGGATGCGTTCTTCGACCCGGAGGGCCGCGATCTGCTGGCGCGGCTGTTTCTGGCGGCGGCGGTGTCCGATCAGCCGATCACCCGGGTGTACCAATGGATCACCGAGCCCACCCCGCAGCCGCTCATCCAGCTACAGGGCAGCGAATTCGACTCGGCGGCAACAGCGTTGGCGAAGTTCATCGGCTATTCGGCGCGCCAGAAAGACGGCCTGTTCGGCACCGCGAAGAAGATGACCAACATCCTGAGCAGGCCGAGCGTGCAGCGGTGGGTGAGCCCAAGCGGCTACCGGCCGCAGTTCGATCCGCAGACCTTCGTGGTGTCGCCGTCGACGCTCTACATCCTCTCGAAAGAGGGCGTCGACAGTGCCGGTGCGCTGGCGACGGCGTTGGTGTGGGCGGTCTGCGATGCAGCTGAGCGCTACGGCGAGCAGTGCGGGGGCCGGATACCGGTGCCGATGGTCGTGCCGCTCGATGAGCTGGCCAACGTGATCCGCTGGCCTGATCTGCCGGGCAAGTTCTCTCACTACGGCGGCCGCGGCATTCTCATGCTGGCCATCCTCCAGAGCTGGTCTCAGGGCGTGAACACCTTCGGCGCCGAAGGCATGCAACAACTCTGGGATGCGGCCTCGGTCCGCTACTACGGCGGCGGGGTCGCCGATGAGGCGTCGTTGGGCAAGCTCAGTGAGTTGATCGGGTCGCGTTGGGAGATCGCGACGTCGACGAACGTGCAACGGCCGTCGGACATGTTGTCGGTGGCGGGCGGGCACACGTCGGTGAGCCGCGATACCCGCGAGCACAAGATTTTCCCGGTCGCGCATCTGTCGCAGCTGCCGCGCGGGCGGGCGGTGATGCTGTGGGACGGCAAACCGGTAATGCTGCGGCCGGTCCCCTGGTGGGACCGCTGCTACGCCAAGCAGATCGAAGCGTCATTGGCGGCCTACGCGCCCAAGAACCCGTTCGAGAAGTCCGAGCAACCCGCCCTCGAGGCTCGGTCCCGGTGGTGGGTGCGGGTGCTGCCGTGGCGGGCCCGCGCAGCGCCGCCCGCGGCGGCACCGGCGCCGGCGGTGGTGTCCGGCTCGGTGGCGAGCAAGGGCGTAAGGCCATGAGCACCCTACGAAGCTTCGCCGAGTCGGAGACACATGGTCTGCACGCTGTAGCGCGCGGTGCACGACGGATTTCAGAGAAGGGAATCACCATGTGGCAGTCGATGATTGCGCGCCGTGCGGGGGAGCGGCGCGGCGGACGGATCAGCTATCCCCTCAGCGGAGGTTGCCGGTTGCCGCGGGTCGTGGCGGCCCCCGGCATATACGAATTCACTGCGGTGGACGGTGCCCGGTTCGGGATGAGGCACAGGCCGGAGCTCGGTCTCAATGCGGTGGGGATCAGGGCATGGCCTGTGGGCGGTCCCTGGGGTGCGTTCGGGTCCTTGCTGGGCGGTATGCCCGACGTCACGCAGGTTAGCGTTGCGCATGATTCGGATCGGTCGTGGATCTCGGTCATGGTCACCGTTTCCGCTCCGGCGCGCCGCATGAGCCTGGATGAGCAGGCCGTGCACGTCACGGGGAAGGTATCGGAAGTCATTGAAGCGCTGAGGGATGTGGGGGTGCACGCTGTGCCGATGGCGGCCGCCGAGATGGCTACTGCGGCGGAGGTGTTGCGATGAACACCGATGTGGGTTTGGATCCCGCCACAGTCCCTTCGCCCATGCCGATCAGCGACATGCTGTGGATCATCCGCGTGATGCTGATCGGTAGCGCGGTCCTGGGGGCCGTGCTGGCGGTAGCGGCCGTTTTCGTCTTGTACCGCCACGTGTTCGGTGCCCAAGTCCACAAGTTGCCTGCGCGGACTCGCAACGGGTACGTGGGCTGGCTCGCCGGTGGCATGGCGCTGGTGGCCGCAGTACCGGTGGTGTGGGCGGTGGTGCCGCTATGAGTACCAACGGATTTGACGATGATATGGGGTTGGACAAGCAGGTCGGCAAGCAGCTGGCCGAGCTGATGCGTCGGCGGTTCTCGCCGAGCTTGCGGGATGTGGCCAATACGCTGGCCGACCGCAAGTTCATGGAGCTGCTCACCACCGCCGGTGGCGGGCGTATCGGCCGTCAGCTCGACCAGATGGCGGGGCGCATCGCCGCCGAGAAACTCGAGGCGCTGGCGCAGGGCAAAGCGGGTCCTGCTGAGGCGCTGGTTTATGACTCGCTCGAAGAGTTCTGCGTCGAGCTGTTGTTTCCGGTGTATGCGTGCAACCTGTATTCGACGGCGATCAAGTGGTGCCCGTCCTGGGCGAAGCATCCTGGGGCGACGTTTCGCCTCGAGACGAATTGGCGGGCGTTCGAGCACTACCGCCGGGAGGGCCTGCCGGGCATGGCGACCTGGCTGAATAGCGTCAGTGACCCGATCATGGCGAAGTTGATGGACCCCGACACGGGCCCGTTCGCGTTCTGCGACCCGATCAAAGGCCATGAGCACAACGGGGCGGACAAGATCGAAGATCTGCCCCATACCCCTCTGCCCGCAGATTCCCCGTACGCGCGCAAAACGCCTGCGCCGCCGGTGCCGGTGGCCGGTGCCGGTGGCTTTGAGAACTGATTCGACCTTCGAGACAGGGAGATGTGATGACTACGCCCCCGTTGGAAGACCCCGGCAAGGAATTGGCGGCTTCGCTGCGTGCGGCGGTGCTGGCCGCGGCCAAGGTCGGTGAACTGATGTACCGGCGTCGCGAGCTGATGTTGCGGCGCGAGCTGACCGGTGCCCGCTCGAACGCGCAAGATATCCAGAGGCGCGTGAATACCGAACGGCGCCTTGCCGGTGACCGGCTGCGGTCGGCGCGCTCGACCATGCGGGCGCTGGCGTCGGTCACCCCCGACACCATCGAGGCCGTCTACCGGGATGCGGTGGCCTGGCGTGATCAGCTGCCCGAAGCCAAGGAAGTCGCCGAATCCATCGAAACCTACATGAAGGGCTTCGGGCTGGATCCGGAGCAATTGCGGGCGGCGGGAAAGGAGTTCGCGCGTCGGGTGGAGCCGACGATGCGGCCGGGGCTGGATCTGCGGGTGACCGATACCGATCGGGCGCGTGCGACCGCGGGCGCGGCGGAGGTGGCCGCGCACGTGGCCGCCGAACGCGGGCGATTGGCGCCGGCGATGCTCGAAGGGTTCGAGGCGCAGGTGGGACCGGCGCGCCGCGCGCAGGTGCTGGCCGAGCTCGACCGGGTCGACGAGATCGCCGCGCGCGCAGTGTATGAGCGTGCGCAGGGCCTGACGGGCTCGGAGCAGCTGACTCCAGCGATGCTCTCGGACTGGCGGGCGGCCGAAGCAACGCGGTGGGCGGCCAATGCTCAGGCCGGGGATCTGGCGTTGTTCGCGGCGCTGGTGATCGACAGCGACGGTGGCGGGGGCGATGCGACCGCCGATGCCCCGGCCTCGCAGATGACCGAGCTGTGGTTGGCGTGGCGGGCCCGCGAGAGCGAGGGGGTGGCGCACCCTGATTTCGCGCAGTTGTCCGGATTGGCGTTCGCCGCGCAGCTGGATCGGGCTCATGAGTTCCTGGCCGATTTCGATCCGGACGGGTACGCCGAATGGCAGCGCATGCGCTCGATCGACCCGCGCCGCGCTGATGGGGCGTTGGTGCGCCGCTACGAGCAAGAGCAGGCAACGCAGTGGGCTGCGGAAGTCGGTGACGATCTGTGGAAGCACGGGTTCGCCCGTACGGCCGCGCAGCATCCGGACGAAGGTCTCGGCGAGATCGCGCGGCGGGTGTGGACGGCGGCCGGCAAGCCGGAACCGGTGTGGGATCAAGATTTCGCGGGGCCGTCGCTGCAAGAGCGGTGGGCCGAGCAGACCCAAGCGGCTACCCGTGTGCTGCAACAGGATCCGGACTTGTGGCGTGATTGGCAGGATTGGCACGCCGATCCGAACCGGCCGCCGGGCGAGGCGGCCGCCCGCGATGCGGACATGGTCGCGGACTATCACGAGATGAAGGCCGAGACCTGGGCCGGTGAGGCGCGGCAGGCGGGCACGCTGCCCGAGTCGGTCTCGACCGACACCCCGGATCGGCTGATGGCCGCGTGGCGCTCGCACACCGCCGGACAACAGGACATCGGTACCGGGTCTGATGCTGAGCGCGCGATTCTCGACCGCGCGCAGACCTGGCTACAGACCCGCGATCCGATGGCGTACATGGCCTATCAGGCGCATTTGGACGCGGTGCCCGAAGCCGATCGGGCCGGAGCGCGCGCGGATTTGGTGCGCGACTACGAAACCCACGAAGCGCGCCGGTGGGCCGAAGCCTCGGAGGTGCTGGGCCTGGTGCCGGAAGGGACTGCGGCGCAGGATCCTGACGACCTGATCGGGATGTGGCGCGCCTACACCGCGGCCCAGGACGAGCAGGCACCGCAGCAATCGGCCTCCTCCTCCGGCGATACCCGCAGCACAGGCGGCGGTGACCCCGTGCGGGGGCGATCGGGTCAGAGCAAGTCGGGCAAGGGCGCGGGCCGCTCGACGGCGGTGCCGAAGCCACCGACGCTCAAAGACCTTGTGGGTGACCGGATTCCCGGGTGGGTGTTGGCCAAGCCGGGCTGGCGTCAGGGCGCGGAAACGACATTCCGCGGGCTGGTGGCCGCGGGCGCGGATCCGAACAACCTCGCCGATGTGGTGGCGGGCCTGCGTCACGACGATGCACGCAATCCGGTAGCTCTGACGATTTGGGCGATGCGTAAGGCGGTAGGCACGCGCGATGCCGACCTGCTCGACCTCGACCCGAACAGCGGCGGAGATACCACCGTGGATGACATCTTGTCCGACACCGGGCCGCAGCGTGGTCCGACACCGGGGATGGATCCGGCGGCCGCGCGGGCGTGGAAGGTCGCCAATCGCGCGTTCGGCACCGATCCGACCTCACCGGTGCAGCCGTCGAGCGGTACGACACCGAGTTCTGCGGTGCCGCCGATGAACGCGCCGAACCGTTCACACGACAAGGGCCGATGACGGATGGATGAGCAGCAGATCGACGCTGAGGTAGCCCGCCAGCTCAAGGCGATGCTGGCCAAGACCGCGGCCGAGAAGCTCACGGCGGCACTGGAAGCCGATCCCGAGCTCAAACGCACGATCGAGGAACGGGCGGAGCTGGCCGCGCAAGCACAGCTCGCGCGGTTGGCGGCGGAGGCGGCCGCCAGCCCGGCGCCACCGCCGTTCGACCACCTCGGCGACTGGGTCGAAAACTATCTGGCCTACGTGTACTGGCGCGATGTGGACGCGATCGGCGAGGCCGGCTGGCGCTGGTGTCCGGAGTGGGCCGAGCATCCGGAGGCCTTGGAGCGCCTCGGCCCTCTGTATCAGCGATGGCGGGAGCTATCGGGCACGCCGGAGGGCATGTTGGCCTGGTGGGATGTCGCCGACCGCATGATGGGCAAGCTGATGGCCAAGAACGGGCCGTACAGCCGGTGCACGACGGCCAAACACTACGACGGCGAGGACGCAGAGAAGCTGACCTGCGCGCCTCCGCCGCAGCGGCTCTTGCAGGTGTGGACAGCGGCATGAGCGTCTCGGGAACGGATCCGGCGGGCGCGCTCGAGCACCCGCCACAGGGGAGAGGGATTCAGTGAACGATGTTCTGCCGCAACGTGTCCCGGACCTACGCGGCCACGACGATCGACAGGCGGAGCTGCTGCCGGGGGAGCTGCTGGCATGAATACATGCGCTGTCTCAGTCGGCGGCAACTTTCGGTGAGGCGGGTAGGGCGAGGCAGAGTGCGGCACTGGCGACGAGCGCTGCGGTGATCGTGAGCCCGCTGGCG